>DASSOW010000129.1:0-8350 GCA_035700175.1 Gemmatimonadales bacterium
CTTCGCAGCCACCGCCGCGTTGTATTGCGCCAGCGAGAGGTACGTGAGCATCCGGGTGCCGGTGAACAGGTTCAGGACACCGGTCCGATTCTGCTGCCGCGCGATAGCGTTCCACCCCGCCGCCGATCCAACTTCCCAGAATTTCACGGCGTTCGCGGTCTGGCCGCTGGTATGCCGGACTTCCCCGCGGTCGGCCGGTCCCGAGATCGGCTCCGTGCACGCCGGGAGACCGACGAGGCAACCGGCCAAGAGAAACTTCAATGCGCGTGACATGAGACGCCTCCTTGCATGTGGGTTCGGACGCTTCGCTTGCCCCTGGCACCGCGCCGTGCCGGGCATATCTTCGGAAAGGGACGCAACCTCGTCCGGGGTTGTGACCCCACTGTGATTCGGGCGTGATCCGCACCGATGCATCAGCTCCGAACCTTTGGGTTCCCTACTTCCCATCACACCGAATCCGCCGGACAGGGGCCACTGGGGAGGCAGCGACGGTGGCAAATGGCGTCTATCTTGCGATCACTTCCAAGGCAATGCGCCACATCCTGTGCAACTACGCGCGTGACCGCCGCCACCCTCGGCGTGTCTCCTCGCAGCGTCAAGCGGGACTGGGCTTTTGCCCGGGCGTGGCTGCTCCGGAAAATGCAGCTCACGCTGGGTGGTGAAGCCTGAGGCCGTTGCCTACAGGCGTTTCATGGGCGCCACGCGAAGCTTCCGACATCCGGAAGGATGGGGATCGGCCGGTGGAGGCTGCCGTCGGCCGGAATCCAGAACAGACCGCGTGGCTCGCTCCGTTCACTCAGCGACAGGAAGGCGATCCGGCTGCCGTCCGGTGACCATGAGGGCTCCACCACATCGGTTACATACGTCAGCTGCACCAGGTCTGTCCCATCCGGCCTGATGGTGAAGAGGTTGGAGGCGCCAACCTGGGGCGCTGGCTGAGGCACGTATTCCATGAACGCGAGGCGCTGGCCATCCGGCGACCACGAGGGATACCCGACCTGGCCCTGTCGGAGCGTGGTCACCGCAGTACCGTCCAGGTTCATCACCTTGAGACTACTGGCCGTGCCCTCCCACATGGTAAGTGCGATTTTCGTCCCGTCGGGAGACCATGCGGCTTCAAACGCGTTCTCGGCCAGCAACACAGGAGCTGCGCCATCCGGATCGGCGCCCAGCGCATACACGCCGCCAACCCCGGTCACGAGGAGCCGGGTGCCGTCGGGCGACCAGGACGGAGCCCAGAATCCGGTGGCGCGGAGCGTTGCGTTCGAACCATCGGCATCCATGACGTAGAGGTCGTCGACCTCATTGTCATAGTCGATCCCGTGGTAGTGCATGAGTGCGATCCGCCGGCCATCCGGGGACCATGCCACGCCCCCCGCAGCGTCCCAACCAGAATTCCCATCAAAGCTGATCAATGGGGTGGTCGCGCCAGTGACGAGGGAATAGCTGTAAACGGCGCTGTCGCGGGTGAACACGAGTTCCTGCCCAGGGCACGGACCCTCACATGCCAACGCCTCGAAGAACACCTGCTTCTCGGCGGCGGTACTGCTCACCAACTGCGCGCCGGCGTCGCCGAGCGTCCACGTTCCCGACGTGGCGACACCAAGTGAATCCGTCGTCGCGCTCCCGTTGATGATGGTGCCGTGTCCCATGGCTACCGCATACCTCACCGGCAGGTCGCGGATTGGATTCCCGTATCGGTCGGCCAGCTTCACCCGCAACGGAGTCGGCAGCGGCGCACCCACGGCCCCGGTCTGCTTGTTTCCCGCCACCATGTCCATGGTCGCAATCGGCCCGGCCTCTGCCACGGCCGTGAACACCAGGTCAGCCGCGCCATTGACGCGTGCAGTCAGCGTCTGGGGCCTGACCGTTGTCCCGAGGGTCCAGGTTCCCGGCGATGCCAGCCCCTTGGTATCCGTTCGCCGAATCGCGACGGTGATCCTTCCTCCGCCGGCCGCCGAAAAGCGGACCTCGCGTCCCGGCGCCGGCTGGCCATCGAGCGTCGTCAGCCGCACCACCGGAACCGAGTCGACCGGGCTGCCCACCGTGCCGGTGAGACTGGTGCTCGACAGGGCTTCCATGCGAAGCGTGACCGCAGGAGTCTCAGGCTCCTCCGGCTGCTGGGGATCGCTGCCGCAGCCGACGAGCAGCAGCGCGATGACGAACGCGCGTGCCACGGTCCGCCACGCCTGCCGATTGTTTCCGCGCATACCTTCTCCGGGTCAGTCTCATGAACGGCACGCCGCCGACGGCCTCTTGAGGATTGTCGGCCGCCGCTGTAGCGTCGGACCGGGCCGTGCATTACCTGTCACACCAAAACCCCTCAGACGGGGCCACCGATGGACCTGACACGTGCGGAGCGAGTGGCGGGCCTGTTCGACCAGGCGCTGGCCGTGCCGAAGTCGGAGCGCCCGGCGTTCCTGCAGATGGTGTGCGGTGATGACGACGAGCTTCGGCGCGAGCTGAGCTCACTGCTGGAAGCGCACGAGTCGGCCGACCAGTTCTTCGATGGCCTGTCGGAGGACGTGATCGCCCCTGCCACGGCGGCCCTGGCTGCGCGCGGCCGCGCCGACGTCCCGACAGAGCTGGCGGCCGCCCTCGATGGTCGCTATCGCATCGAGCGGGAGCTCGGCGGCGGGTCGCTGAGCCGTGTCTTCCTGGCCGAGGAACTGGGACTCAAGCGGCAGGTGGTGATCAAGGTGCTGCCGCCCGAGCTGGCGGCGACCACGAGTGGCGAGCGATTCCGCCGTGAGATCCACCTGGCTGCCCAGCTCCAGCATCCGCACATCGTCCCACTCCTCGGCGCTGATGCCGGCGGCCGCCTGCTCTACTACATCATGCCGTTCGTGGCTGGGGAGTCACTGCGCGCCCGGCTGGGGCGCGAAGGCGCACTGCCGGTGGCGGATGCAGCGCGAATCTGGCGCGACCTGCTCGACGCGCTGGCCTACGCTCACGCGCACGGCGTCGTTCATCGCGACGTGAAGCCGGGGAACGTCCTGCTGAGCGGCCGGAACGCCCTGATGGCCGACTTCGGCATCGCCCGCGCCATCGAAGCTGCCGGGGAAGCGGATGTCACCGACGCTGGTCTCACGATCGGCACGCCGGCCTACATGGCGCCCGAGCAGATCGACGGCCTCGCCGCGATCGATCATCGCACGGACCTCTATGCGTCCGCGCTGGTGATGTACGAGATGCTGGAGGGACGGCTCCCATTCGATGGCGACTCGCCGCGCGAGGTGGTACGAGCCCGCCTCACCGAGGCACCTGCGCCCGTCTCCCGTGCGGACTGCCCACCCGAGCTCGCCGCTGTCATTCTGCAGTGCCTCGCCACGGATCCCGCAGCTCGGCCCGAGGGCGCTGATGCTGTACTGGCCGCGCTCGATCAGCTCTCCGGCCAGCCGGCCGCAACGGCAAGACGCCAATCCCGCCGGCGCCTGCTGGCGGTTGGACTGGCAACGCTCCTGGTGTCGGCCGCGGCGCTGGGTGCCGGCTATCTCGCTCGTGATCGAGCCGGTGGCAGTGCGGTCGTGACATCCGCGCCGTCACTAGCGGTCCTGCCACTCGCCAACCTGAGCCCCGAGCCTGGCGACGCCGCACTGGCCGACGGCATGACAGAGGAGCTGATCGCGGTCCTGAGCCAGGGCGGCACGCTTCGCGTCGTCGCCAGCACGTCGGTGCGCGCACTCAAGGACCGGCGACTCGAGGTGCGCCAGATCGCCGACAGCCTGCGGGTCTCACATGTGCTCGAAGGCGCGTTCCAGAAGATCGGTTCGAAGCTGCGGATGCAGCTGCGGCTGGTGGACGCTCAGGATGGCTCGAGCCGCTGGTCGGAAACATACGACCGGGAGATTGGCGATATCTTCGCGATCCAGGATGAGATCGCGCGCGCGGTGGCGGATGAGCTCGGCGTCCAGCTGGCGCTCGCACGGGGAAAGACGCCGGCGCGCGAGCGCCTCACGTCGAGCGTCGCCGCCTACGAGTGGTATCTCCGTGGAAAGCAGAATGAATTGCTGCGGACATCGGAAGGCGTCCGCCAGGGCATGGACGATCTCGGGCGTGCCATCGCCATCGATTCCAGCTTCGCGGCCGCGCACGCCGCGCTGGTATGGCTGTATCTCAACCAGGCCGGCAGCCGTCCGGGCGACTATCTCGCCTGGAACAGGAAGGCCGAGGCGGAAGCGCTCAAGGCCATCGCCCTGGACAGCACGCTTGCCGATGCGTACTCCGCCCTCGGCTGGGCCCGACTCATCCTGGATTTGCCTGCGGCCGAGGTGGCGCTCAAGCGGGCCGTCGCCATTGACCCTTCGGCACACCGCGGGTACGAAGGACTGGCTCGGTTCTACATGCTGACTCGACGCCCCGCCGAGCAATTGGCCGCTGCCGAACGTGGCCTGGCGCTCGATCCCTACTCGGTGGCGGCCATTCGCGAGATGGCGCTTGCGCTCAGTACCAATGGCCGCTGCGATGAGGCGCTCACGCTGCTTCGGCCACTCGAGGATCTCAATCCTCCCGCGGCCGTTGCTGGCGTGATCCGGGGGCAGTGTTATGCCAGGAAGCAGATGTGGCCGGAGGCCATTGCTGAACTGCGCTGGGCCAGGCAGACCGGTGATGCCCGGACCGCACTCGGCCTCCTGGGCTACGTGCTGGGCAGGAGCGGCGAGCGCGCGGAGGCGCAGGAGATCCTGTCTGAACTCCTGACCGGTCGACAGCGCAGCCACGACGCGTTTGGTGTCGCGCTCGTCTACGCCGGCCTCGGCGACTACGACCGCGCGTTCACGTGGCTGGAGAAGGCATCGCGGGAAGGATCCATCCGGGTGTACATCATGGATCCGCTCTTCCAGGACCTGCAGCGGGATCCCCGCTTTGACCAGCTGCTGTCGGCGGGCGGAGCGTCCTGAGCGGCAGTGAAGTCAGAAGCGGTAGCGCGCGGCCACCTGCAGCTGGAACGCCGATTCGGCCGGGAGCGTCTCCCACGTTGCAAACCCGGGATCGAAGTGGAAGATGGGCTGCGATCCTCCATCGGCACCGGTCGCCTGGCCGACATGCTCCAGCACGCGCGGACGCGCCAGCCGGTAGCGACCCCATCCATCGCTCAGCAGGCTGAGCAGGTTGAACGCGTCCACTTCCAGCTCCAGCTCCTGGCGACCGATCGGGATGCCTTGCCGCACCGATGCGATGGTCGTGTGGGTCCACGGCTCCCGACAGCTGTTGCGCGCCAGGATCCGCCCGCGCTGGTGGCTGAGACATGGACTCTCCTCGACGAAACGATCGAAGGCAGAGGCCTGCTCTGTCGCGGTCACCGTATCAAGCACACCTGAGGCTCCGCGCGTGTAGGGCTCGAACCGGATTTCGCTGGAGTCGAAGGCGCTCCGGGGGACGTAGATCGGATCGTTCGCGTTGGAGCCGTCGGCGTTGAGGTCGCCGCGGCGCGAAGCACCGGTTGCGATGTAGGTGAAGGGACTGCCCGACTCGCCAACATAGTAGAATGCGAACTGCGTTGGCCACCGCTTCCAGGGTGCCGCCCAGGTGAGTGCCGCAACGATGCGATGCGGCAGGTCGTTGAGGGAGATGCCAAGCGTCGAATCGTCATGCCGGCCGGAGACGGCCCGCGCGTCGGCCCACATCGCAATTCCCGAGTTGTTGACCCGGCTGGGCGACTGCACGTCGCGCGTCCGTGAGTAGGTATAGGACACGCTGGCGCCGAAACCTCCCGCGAGCCACCGCTCGACCCGCCCCGCCAGCTGGTAGGAGTAGTTCCTCGACGTGTTTCCCAGTTCGATGACCTCGGCGTAGCTGGAGCGGAGTGCGGGCGCCGCAACGCCATTCGCGCCGATCGTGCCGTAGAGCACGCGACCGAAGCGATCCACTGACTGCGGACCCCGGAGGTTGAGGTTCTCCCACATGAAATCCGTGAGGTAGCGGCTCACCAGCACTTCAGTGCTGGCCAGCAGGTTTCCTGGGAGTTCGCGTTCGTAGCCGAGGGAGGTGCGGAGCGCCCTCGCCATGCGCAGGCCGGGATCAAGCAGGTCCACATCGCCAAAAGGGCGCGCAGCCAGCGGAGCGCCCGTGGCGCACTGGTCCGGTGCCGCCTGGTAATTGGGTACGAATGCCGGCGGCAGGCCTGCATCGGTCGGAAGCACGCCGCAGGTGAGGACGCCGATTCCTTCCCCATGGTTCGCCAGTGCGGGCACGTACCACGCCAGCGGCGGCCGTCCAGCGAAAATCCCGATCCCACCCCGGAGCCGTTCACGCCGTGCCGGCGAGGGGTCCCACGTGAAGCCGAGGCGCGGAGAAAATTCCACCCGCTGCCGCGGCATCTGGTCGGTGCGCCGGCCGAAGATGGAATCGATGGCCGCGTTGTAGGGTGCGTTCCCGTCAATCCCAAGCAGCTCGGCGCGGATGCCGGTCGTGATCGCGAGTCCCTGGCCCAGGTGCCATTCGTCGCCCAGGTAGGCAGTGTACTGACCGCCGTGAAGCGGCCTGCTCTCGCTGCCGAAATCCTTGCGCAACTCGAATCGAGTCGGCGTGCCGGCGGCAAACGCATCCAGGCTGCCGAAGGTCCACGTGCCATACCCACCCAGGACGCCACCGCGCAGCACCCGGAAGCGCTCGACCTGGACGCCTGCCACGAGCACGTGATTGCGCAGCCACGGGAGACTGAGTTCGTCCCCGATCGTGAATGAGCGCCCCCGGCCGAAGGGCCCTTGCGCCAGCGGGGCGCTGCCGGCGATGGCCAGCACCGAACCTCCGCCAGTTCCTGGCATCATTACTCGCACCAGGGGCTGCCGGACCTCGGGCACCTGGTTGGTGTGATCCCAGCTCAGCGTCGCGAGCAACTCGTTGTGCGCGCGCTTCAGGTCGGTGTGGACCTGCAGTGCGGCCACGTCCACGCCGATGTCAGTGGCGTAGCGGTAGCTCGAAAAGGCGAACGTATCCGATGCCGCGCGGGAGAATTGCTGCTCCCGGGTGCGCGCCGACGAGACGAACGCCATCACGCGACTGTTCCATGCGGGGATCGCGGCATCGACCCGGGCGAAGAGGTTGACGAGGGGCGTGCTGTTGTCCACGTACTGTGCGGAGCCCGGCGTCATGCCGTAGGTGTCGCGCATGATGCCCTGCATCCGTGTGAGGTCGGCCTCGCTCACGGGTACGGCAGGCGACAGTCCCGATGGCTGTCCGAGGTAAGGTCCGGCGGCCGGTTGCGAGAGGTGCTGGAGCTCGGAGGCGACGAAGAAGTGCACGCGGTCCCGGACAATGGGCCCGCCGAGCGAAAAGCCAACCTGCCGCCGGTCGTACGGACTCGGTGCAGCGTCGATCCCGTCGCGCGTGAGCTTGTCGTTCCGCCAGTAGCCGAAGGTCGAGCCGTGGAATTCGTTGGTGCCCGACTGCGTGACGGTATTGACCAGCGCGCCGGCGAAGCTTCCGTAGCGTACGTCGTACGGCGCCACCAGCACCTGATACTCCTTCACGGCATCGAGCGGAATGGATTTCCCGACGCTGGCTGCTGCCGACACACCGCCGTTCACGAAGCGCTCACTGGCGCCATTCACGAGGAAGCTGTTGAACCGGAAATTGGCGCCCCCGCCCGACACGCCGGTGCGGCCATTGCCGACCTTGGTCGAGACGTAGGGTGCGAGGGTGACGAAGTCCTGGAAGTTCCGGTTGAGGGTCGGAAGGCGCGCAACCAGGGCTGCCGGGATGGTGGTGCCCGGGCTGCCCGCGAGACCCGATGCCGAGTCCCGCACTTCGATCGCCTCGAGTTCGACTACGGCCGGCTGGAGCACGAAGGCGACGCTCAGCGGCTGTCCCAGGGTCAGGTGGAGGGGAGGACTCTGCTGTGGCAGGAACCCGATCTGCCGCACTTCGATGATGTAGGGCCCACCGGGCTCGAGTCCCTGCGCCAGGAAGCTGCCGTGCGCCACGTCGGCATGGGCGGCGAAGCCGGTGGCCGTGTTGACCACCCGGACGGCCGCGCCGTCCAGGTCCTGCCCCTCGGCACTCCGCACGCTGCCGCGCACCGCGCCGGTGGTCAGGCCCTGCGCGAATGTGGGCGAGGCCACGGGCATCATCGCCAGCAGGAATGCCGCAGCCATCACCGGGAGTCTTGCGGGACTTGCGCTCGATTGCATGCGGCCGGTCCGTGCCTTGCTCAGTGCCCGGGTGGAATCGACCATCGGCCTCGAACGTACGACTTATGACTTATGACTTGTGACTTACGATCACTATCAACCCGCCACCGTGCCGAACAGCGCTCCGATGCCGGCCGTCAGCCCCATGGCCAGCGCACCCCAGAAGACCACCCGGAACGCCGCCACCGCTACCGGCGCGCCGCCGGTGCGCGCGGCGAGGG
>DASSOW010000130.1:0-3588 GCA_035700175.1 Gemmatimonadales bacterium
CCTCGACTCTCGACCCTCGACCCTCGACTATCACCAATCCATCCCACACCCCGGAACCCCGCTTCAGTTTCGAGCCGCCTGCAACGCCCGATGAGCTGCACTCGGCGTTGTGAGTGCCTAGCTGCGGGGTTCCCGACCACCCACGCGCCGCAGGCCGGCACGGGCGCGCTCCACGAACGGCCGGGTCGGGGGGTCTCCATCCCCCCAGAGCTGGATGACCTGCGCGTAATCGCGCGCCGCCGAGGCGCGGTCGCCCACGCGCTCGGCGAGCTCGGCGCGACGCAGGCTCGCGATCGCGAGATACGGCAGGTCCCACCCGTTCGGCGCGGGGAATGACTGATACCACCCCCGCGCTTCATCCGTCCGCCCCACCGCCTCCAGCAACTCGGCGTGGAGCAGCCGCTCGTCCGCGAGAGCATGGAAGAAATCCGTGGCGCCCGGACTACGCGGGCCCGCATCCCCGCGCTCGAGCGCCGTCAAGGCGGCCCACGGCGTTCCCGCGTCCTGGGCGGCAAGGCTCGCGAGGGTGGCACCGAAAGGTCTGGTCCAGCCCCCGAGATCATGGGGCATCGCTGCCAGCGCGGCCTCATCGGTGGCAAGACCGGTCGAATCGTGGAGCTCGTTGCTTAGCAGCCCCGCCAGATAGGCACCCCAGGCGGGGTTCCGCCAGCGTGTGGGAGACTCCGCATCGTAGGATACCGGCGTGTGGTACCAGTCGCGAAGCCGCTCGCGCAAGTCCCGCCGCTCTCCGACGTCGAATGGGCTCTCCGGCACGGCCGCGAGCACCCCCGCCACTTCGGTGGTGAGCGCAGGGTCGAGCTGGCCCGCCAGCGCGAGTTCGTGCCGCGCGTGAATCCAGTGGCCGCGCGCCGACAGCAGTCCTGCACGCATGAGGTGGCCACGGCACTGCCAGCTCGCTGCATGCCGAGGCCCGTCCAGCCGGCGCGCCATCTCGGCGGCGGCGTCCAGATTGTGAGCATAGACGGCAACCGCGGTCGCGACGACATCCACCACGACCGACGCCGCCGTATCGAGCCCGGCCATCACCTCCCGCTGCGCCGGAAGATCGCCGGTTCCATAAGCGAGGAGTGCGCGCGCTTCCTCGGCGCGATCGCCCTGAGGTACCCGGGCCAGGAACCGCTGGACCAGGTCGGCCAGGTCACGTGGGCGCCGCTCGAACGCTGCGAGACGCGCCAGATGGAGGAGGGTGTTGGCGTTGCCCGGCTCGAGCGCCAGGGCGCGCTCGAATGTGGCTCGGGCCTCCAGGAATGGGCGGCCGCGGAATGCGTTGTAGTGGAAAAGGGTCTCGCCGAGCATGGTGGTGGCTTCGACGTCGGACGGGTTGGTCGAGAGCAGGTTGCGGTAGTGCCATTCGGCGGTCACGGCATCCTGGTGCTGGTAGGCTTCCAGGGCATCGAACAGTGTCCGGTCCCGCACGGTCATGGTGGACCGCACCCGTGCCGCGGCCGAGTCCGCTGCCCGAGCCACTGCACCATCACCGGCCCACTCGGCTGAAACCGACAGCCGATAGAGCGCGCGCCCGAATCCCGAGTCGAGCGCCACCGCCCGCGCGAAGTGGGGAATCGCCTCCGCATACCGGCCCGCGCGATACTCCGCCTCGCCGCTCAGATAGGCGCGAAGCGCGGGCAAGGAGTTGGTGACCTGCGGTGCGGCTTCGTCCGTTCGCGTCGCAAGGAGCTGTGTCGCCACGCGATCCACCACCGCGAGCGCCTGGTCTCGCGAGCCCGACGCGCGAGCCCGGACGCCCCGCCCCGCCGATTGCTCGCGATCGTACAGCGTCGCCCGGACTTCGATCCCGCTGTCGCCGACCAGGACCTCACCCACGACGTAGAGGCCGGCTCGCGTTCTGGCGGCGAGGCCACGGGCCTCCGCCGCATTGTCAGCAGGCACGGGTTTCCCACCGGTCAT
Organism: Gemmatimonadales bacterium; assembly: GCA_035700175.1. Lineage (GTDB taxonomy): Bacteria > Gemmatimonadota > Gemmatimonadetes > Gemmatimonadales > GWC2-71-9 > CAMLHP01. The sequence continues at coordinate 1,930 of DASSOW010000130.1, forward strand.
CTGCCCCAGGACCCGTGGATCCACCGTGCGCAGGGACCCCGCGCCATCGAGGCGCCAGGCGAGCTCCAAGGCCATCGCCTCGCCCAGGTACCTGTCCTCCGGCGGCGCCATGACATCGAACGGCACGACCGCGACCAGGTTGGGATCGCCCTGGGTGCGCGACGGCAGCCACCAGCGCCGAGCCGAGAAGCCAAGCACCAGAACGGCGCCGATGACTGACAGCGACAGGGGAAGCCAGGTGCGGCGGCGAGTCCTGACCGCAGGCGCCGGCGCGTCAGGATCAGGCTTGGAAGGGGCGGGGGCGGGGGCGGGCTGACGCCGTAGCGTTGGCCTGCTGTCTCGCTGGGTGAGGGCGGCCGCCACCGCCCGGGTCTCCGCTGACGGCTCTGCTTCGTACGCATCCGCCATGCGTCGTTCGAAGTTCTGATAGAGGCGCAGCGCTCCGGCACGGTCGCCGGTCTGTTCCATCAGGTTCATGCACCATCGCACCACTTCTTCGTCATCCAGCGCCAGGGTGACGGCTCGCCGTGCCCAGTGGGCGGCGGCGCCCTCCCGTCCGGCAGCCAGGTCACGGAGTGCCAGACTCCGCGCTGCCTCCGCCGCCTCCCGCCGCAGCGCCACTCGTTCCGATTCCAGCCAGTCTTCGAACCCCGGCGCACCACTCACGAAGAAGCCGGGTAACAGGTCTCCGCCGTAGAGGTCCAAAGCCCTTTCCAGGTCGCCCGCCGCAAGCGCGTCGCGGAAGGCGAGGGCGTCGCAGCCCACCTGCGCACGGTCGACGCCGATCTCGTCCCCGCGACCCGGCACGGCCGCCGCACCGATGCTGCGGCGAAGGTGATGGACGACTTGACGAAGCGCGTTGCGGGCGTGGGACTGGTCCAGCTCGGGCCAGAGGAGGGCAAGCAGAGCGTCGCGGCGGTGGAACCGGAATGGCCGCGCCAGCAGCAGGTGGACGAGGAGGGCCAGACGTTTGGGATGCGCGAGGATATCGCGCACAGCCGAACCTTCGCGATCCTGCAGATCAAGCGCCCCGAGCACCCTGAGGTGCGACACGCCGACGGCTCCGCTGAAGTGTTATGCACCATATAACGCCTGCCAAGCGACTCCGTAACCCCCCGCGCGCAGAATGGTCCCGCCGGACAGCCATGGGGGCGGTTCCGGCGACACCCTGGATGGGAGGCATGCATGCACTGTGGACGTTGGACCGCGATAGTGGCGGTGACCTTGGCGGTTGCTGGGTGTGGCAGCGACTCCACCGGCACGGACGGCGTGACCCTGGCCGATCTGGTCGGCACCTGGCACGTCACCAAGTGGGAGTGCACCAATGAAGCGAACACGTCGCAGAAGGTGAACCTGGCAACGGTCAGCGGGTCCGATGTCACCCTCACCGTGGCGACTTCCGGAGCCTATACGCTCGCCGGCAGCTTCGCGGGCGAGCCATGGTCCGCCTCCGGGAGCTATGCCGTGCAGGGCGGGACGATCGTGGTGCAGGAGTCCGGCGCGGAGCCGCAGTCGTCGCCGTTCACGCTCACGGGGGATACGTGGACCATCAGCCAGCTCGAGGGCGACTGGGACTTCGATAACGACGGCACCGATGATCCGGCCAGGCTGGTGATCGTGTTCACGCGGCAATAGCGGGATGGGCAGCGGCACGCGCCG
>DASSOW010000131.1:0-8211 GCA_035700175.1 Gemmatimonadales bacterium
TCCCCGGCGGCTGGTTGTGCCGCAGTCCGATCCATGGAGCTTCAATGTCCACGCTAGACGACCTCGAAACGGGCTGGACGAGTGGTGGCTGGATGGACGACACACCGCTCTCGAGCGAACCGCTCCCGCCCCCGCCGCCGCTGACCTTCAGCATTCCGCCGGTCGAGCCGGTGGAACCATTCCGCGCCGCCCCGGCGTCCGCCCCCAAGCGGACCAGCGCACCGCGAGCCCGGAAAGCCGCAAAGAAGCCCGCCAAGAAGAGCGCCAAAAAGAGCGCCAGGACGGCCGCCCGGAAGCCGGCCAAGAAGGCCGCCAGGAAGGCCGCCAAGCGGACCCCAGCCAGGAAGGCGGCCCGGCGGACCCCGGCCAAGAAGGCAGCCAGCCGTCGCCCGGCCAGCAAAAAGGGCCGGCGCTGAGCGGACGTCGCGGCATCCGTCCGGCCGTCCTGCTCCTGCTCGCCGCCACGCTGGTGTCGGCGTGCCGGAGCGGGGGACCGGAAGGCGTGGCGCTGGTCGGCGCCACGGTCATTGACGGTTCGGGGCGGCCTCCGCTCACCGACGCCGTCATTGTGGTGCGTGGCACCCGGATCGACACCATCGTCCCGGCGCAGGGTTACGACATCCCGCGCCACACCCGGGTGGTGGACGTGTCGGGCAAGTGGATCATTCCCGGCCTCATCGACGCGCACGCGCATGTCTCACGCTGGGCGCTGCCGCGCTATCTCGCCTACGGCGTGACTACCGTGCGTGACCTGCACGGCTCGCTCGATTCCATCCTGCCGCTCCGGGAAGCCGTCAACCTCAACTCCATCGCCGGCCCACGGATCTACTCGGCCGGCGCCATGATCGACGGCGTGCCGCCCACCTACGCCGATGCCTTCGGGGTGCGGGACCAGCGTGAGGCACGCCGAGCGGTCGACAGCCTCGTACAGATCGGTGCCGACCTGGTCAAGGTGTACACCAGGGTCGATCCTGAGCTGATGCGCGCTATCACCGACGAGGCCCGCACCTTCCAGATGCGGGTGGCCGCCCATCTCGGCCTCACCGACGCCGTCACCGCGGCCAACCTCGGGGTTCGCAGCATCGAGCACCTGAGCGGCATTCCGGAAGCGGCGAGCGCGTCGCCGGGGGCGCTCTACGCCGCGCACCGCGCCGGCTTCTTCAAGGGATGGACGGCGTTCGAGGAGAGCTGGCCCGGCCTGGATTCCGCATCACTGCTACGCGTGGCGCAGGCGCTCGTGGCCCGCCGAGTCATCCTGGTGCCCACGCTTGTACTGCACCAGACCTATGCCAACCTCGACAACGCCGATACCTACACCGATTCGGCGCTCAAGGCGGTGCCGCGGGCGGAGATCGATCGCTGGAATACCGCGGACATGATCCAGCGGGCCGGGTGGACCAAGGCCGACTTCGAGGCGTTCCGGAAGTCGCGCGCCAAGCAGGACCTCTTCCTCCGGCTGTTCTACATGAACCGCGGCATCATCGTGACGGGCACCGACGCATCCAACCAGCAACTCGTTCCTGGGGAAAGCGAGCACAAGGAGCTGGACCTGCTGGTGCGCGCCGGCATTCCGCCGGAGGACGCGCTGCTCGCCGCCACTCGAAATGCCGCGCTCCTCATCGGCGCCGACTCCATCGGAACCCTGGCACCGGGCCGCGCCGCCGACCTGCTGGTGCTCTCGCGCGATCCGTACAAGGACATCCGGAACACCCGCAGCATCGTGTACGTCATGGCGCGGGGAAACCTCATGCCGGCGGATTCGCTGAGGCGATGGTGAAGGGATGTCGCAAGTCACAGGTCGCGGGTCGCGTAACCTGCGACATGTGACCTGCGACCACCATGTCCCTCACCTCTCTCCTCCTCACCTGGGCGCTCGTCAGCCTCCTCTTCCTGCTCTGGGAAGCCGTCACCGTGCGGCTCTCCCACGGCGGCAACGCCGGCGGCTGGCTGCGCGCCCCGGCACGGATCTATGTCGCTGAAGCGCTGGTGCTCACCCTGCTCGGCACCCTCTGGTTTGCCAGCATCGGCTCCGGCACGTGGCCGCTGGTCTTCCTCCTCCTCGGCGTCCTGATGGAATGGCCCGGCCCGGTGCGGCACGGGATCCATTCACCTGACGGCTCCCGCCCCGCCGCCCGCCGCATCATGCTCGGCGTGCTCCGGGTGATGGCTGCGGGGGCGGTGATGTGGGTGTTGTACTAGATGGGCGGGATGGGCTGGATGGGCGGGTGGGACGGACTGGGCGGACAAGGCGGACTGGTCGGTCGGGACCAACAGCCAGAAGTCAGCAGCCAGAATTGCCCGCCCATCTCGCCTATCCTGCCCATCCTGCCCATCCAGAACTAGCCCATCCCGCCCATCCTGCCCATCTTGCATCCATGCGCTGGACACCTACCCAGATGGATCGCCTCGAGAATGCGGCGCGGAAGCAGCTGCGCGTTGCGCTGCGGCGCCGAGGCACCGAGTACATCGTGACGGCACAGCGGGTGACCACCGTCGGCGGGCGTGAGGCGCTGATCGGGCACCTGCCCATGACCGGCGAGGATCTCACCTTCCGGCTGGACGACGTGGACGAGTTCCAGATCATCGGGGACTGATTCCGCGTGGCGCCAGCTCCCATCCTGGTCCATCTCGACGAAAGCTGCCTTGGCAATGGTCGCACCGGTGACAACCCGGGCGGTGCCGGCGGTGTGATCGAGACTCGCACCGCCTCCGGCATCCAGCGCCGGGACATCTATCTCTCGTCACCTGCCACCACCAACAACCGCATGGCGCTGGCCGGCGCCATCGCCACGCTCACGGCGCTCTCGGCCAAGGGCCGGCGGCTCCGCGTCGTCATCGTGTCGGATTCCGAATACCTGGTGAAGGGTATCCGCGAATGGGCACCGAAGTGGGAGGCCCTCGGCTGGCGCCGGAAGGGCGGCGCCATCGAGAACCTCGAGTTGTGGCAGGAGCTGGTGCGCCGCGCCCGCGACCATGATGTCCAGTGGCGCTGGGTCCGCGGCCACAAGGGTCACGCCAAGAATGAGTATGCCAATGATCTCGCCATCAAGGCGGCGAAGGAGCAGATCAACTCGGGCGGCGTGACGGAGTCAGGGTTCCTGGATTGGCTGGAGACGCAGCGGAAGAAGGGGTTGTATCTGGGGTATGATGAGGACGAGGGGTTAGGGGCTAGGGGCTAGGGTTGCGCCGCCGAGCTTACACTCACAACCCTGACCCCTGACCCCTGATCCCTAATCCCTACTTCACCACCTTCACCACGTCCCCGTTCTCCCCTTCCCGCCGAAGCACCAGATCCGCCGGTACATCCATCCTGATATAGACGCCATTATCGCCCCGGCCGAGCATGCTGGCGGCGGGATGGATGAACAGGCCCGTGGCGTCGAGCGTGTCCACCGCAACCGAGGTCGACAGGTCGCCCACGTCGCGCAGGATCGGCTGCGCTTTGTGGAGCTGGTCTTCGTAATCGATAGCCAGATCAGCCTGCAGCGGCGCGAGGCCCGGCAGCACCAGCGTCCCCCCGATGATCAGCAGGCTCCGCGCGCCGCCGGCGTTGAATGGCAGAGCCTCGTACTCTTTCACATCAGCCTTCGCATACTCGCCCGTGGCAATGCCATCGAGCGACGACAGGATGGCGGCCACGTTCAGTGCACGGAGCCGCTGCTTCTCCGGGTCATCCGGCAGCGCGCCGCTCTCGATCAGCACCGTGCTGGTGCCCCATGCCTGCATGTGGTCACCGAAGGCACGAGGGTTGTAGGTGTCGTCGTAGTGCGCCATGCGGCCGGCGATTTCAGTGCGGAGCGTTTCCACGATCCGCGCCGCCACCTGGCCCGCGCGGGTACGCACATCGTTGTAGCTGTCAGTTCCGTCTGTTGGCGGCGCCTGCAGCGCAATGGCGGTCTGCAGACCACTGCGCCCGGCCCGGGTGCGGGCATTCTGGTCGTGCAAGTTGAAGCCGAAGTCGGGATGGATCCTGTCGCGCAGCGCCTTGAGGATCCGCCCCTCTGGCGTCGCGAGCCGAGCCGCGTCACGGTTGATGTCGATGCCGGCCGCGTTCTCCCGCCGGAACAGCTCGGCGCCGTCGGGGTTGAGCATCGGCACGAAGGTGACCGTGAGCTTGCTGGCGACCCGGTCGCGCAGGTCATTGGGCGCCGAGTCGGCCAGGAAGGCGAAGATGTCGGCCAGCGCCATGGTGGCGGTCGACTCGTCGCCGTGCATCTGTGACCAGAGCAGGACAGTGGTGGGTCCGTGGCCGAACGTCACTGCCTGGATGGAGCGGCCCTGCATCGACCGCCCCACCTGCTCCGTGCGGAGTGCCGCCGAGGCAAGCGGGGGTGCCACGGCCTGCCAGAACTGGTCGTGGGTGAAGCGCCGACTGCTGATGGCCTTCACCTGATAGCGCTTGGCCAGCGCCAGCAACTGGGCGGTGTCGGGTGGCGCACTGGCCGGCGAGTGCGGCATCATGGCTACGCTGAGCGTGGCCAGCGCGGCGAGCAGCGCCGCGCCGAGGGAGTTACGGATGGTCTTGGGCATGGGGGATATGATGGCCTCATGCGGCGGAAGGCGCCAGCCCGTCAGCGAAGACGGCGCTCGCGGCCCACTTCGCGCCCGGCCTGATCCACCACGATGATCGGACTCGGCAGGGTCCGTTCGATGAGCCGCCGAGGCCTGGTCCGGAGCTGTGCCAGCGCGCCTGCCGAGATGACGAGCGGCTCCGACAGTGTCAGGGACACGGTGTAGCCCAGGTCCTGCAGCGAACCGATGGTCATCCGGGTCAGCGGATTGTCGGCGTTGCTGATGTAACCGGTCATCAGCTCCTGGCCAAACGTCTCTTCCCGCCAGTGCACATCGGCGGTGCCGGTGCCGCCGGTGTTTTCCACCGGGACCGTTGATGAGAGGCCACCGAGGTCGCGGTAGCCCTCGACTCCCGCAGTGCCGCTGTAGCGCGGATTGGACGAACCCGGGTTAAGCACGTAGTTGCGGTCAGCCCAGAGTGTCCCGATACCGAGGATGTGCCCCATCTCGTGCAGGACCACGTCCTGCAATTGCCCGTTGGCGGCGAGCTGGGCCACGTCGGCCACGTCCAGGTGCATGTAGCCCATGGACGGCAGGCGGCTCAGGCTCCGGATGAGGCAGGGACCGGCCGCACCCAGGATCCCGCCGACGCCGTCGATCCCATCGGTCTCGATGTAGATGAGGATGTCGTCCACCGTTTCGGCAATCGCGGGCTGCGCATCAAAGCATTCCGCCTCCGCGCGATCGAGGGTCGCGTCGGGGAGGTCGTTCGAGATGATGGCGCGCCACCGGGCTACGGCAGCGGTCACGGCCCTCTGCATCGCCGGCGAGGGCGTCCCGATGTACTGCACCTTGATGTCGAAGTCGCTCGTCACTGGCGTTGCCGTGGCGGTGAACGTCTGCACCAGCTCCGGGTAATCTCCTGACGTGGCGGTCAGCGTGTAGCCGCCGGGAGTGCTGCCAAGTCGCCAGACCAGGCTCGCAATGCCGCTCGAGTCGCTGGGTACGAACGCGTACCCTGGCAGGGTAGTCCCATCGCCTGAGCTGCTGAACTTCACGCTCTGCAGCGGAGTGTCATTCCCATACCTGTCGGTGAGGTGCACGCTGACGGGCAGCGCCAGGGGTGAGTAGACGCTGCCAGTCTGGGCATCACCAGCGGCGATCGTCATCGCCGTCGCGGTTCCGCCGACGCCGAACGCCGTGAAACTGACCGCCGGAAGCCCGGGCACGGAGGCCGTCAGCTCGTTCTCACCGGCGATCGTGTCGAGTGTCCAGTCGGCCTGCCAGAGACCCGCCTGTCCCGTGAATCCGCCGTGGCTCACGCTGCCGGAGCCCTTGGTCACCATGGCGGTCACCGGGATGCCCTGGAGTCGAACGCCATCAGCATCGAGCACAGAAATCGCGGGATGTACTGGCGTACCGACAACCCCTGTCATCGGTGACGGGCTGTACTCGATGCGGGCTGGCGTGCCGGCGGTGCTTCTCGCATGGAACACCAGCGGCGACCCAGTGACTTGCGGGGCGCTCACCTGCAGCTGCGCATCCTCGATCACGGCATCCGGCATGAGCCAGTGACCGCCGGTCGCCACGCCAGCGCTGTTGGTTTCGACCAGTGTGTCGGCAATCCGGCCCTGAAGCGAGGTGAACTTCACCGGATATCCGGCCAGCGGATTGCCGGCCGCGTCCGCCAGCTTGACCGCCGGATCAACGGCCAGCGCGTGAGATGCGACGCCGCTCTGCCCATCGCCAGCGAGCACGCTCATCGTGACCGGCGGCGACTCCACGGCGAACGCGCGGAACTGCACGCTCTGGGGGTTGAACCCGGGGGCGCTCGCGATCACCGTTTGGACGCCGGGCGTCGCACCCGCTGACCACCCGCTGGCCTGCGCCAATCCAAACTGGTCGGAGACCGCGGTCGTGGTCGCCAGGGTTCCACCACCCTGCGTGACGGCAAACGTGACCATGACCCCGAGTTGCGACTGCCCTCCGGAGCTCACCGCCACCATCGGGTCAACCGGGACAACCGTGCCCACCTTGACGATCTGGTCGTCAACCCACAGCCGGTAATAGTCGAGTGCACCCTGCCGGATGGCGGCAGCTTCGAATTCGATGGTATCGAGCGCAGTGCCGGGCATGAGCGCCGTGAGGTGGTGCGGCCCGCCGTCCAGCAGTTTCCAGTGAGGAGCGGCGCCAATCCCATCGGTGCCCGTGATGGCAACGGAATCGTCGAGCATGTCAGCACTGGAAGTGCCTCGAAAGACCACCAGCGCTCCCGCGACCGGCGTCCCGCCCTCGCCGAGAACCTTGACTGCCGGCTGCTCGCTCAGCTCCTGGCCGGTGACGATCGTCTGCGTGGTTCGCGATGCTGCGACTACCGACTGCGCTGCCATCGACGCACCACCCGCCTGAAACAGCACGGTGTCGGTTCCCGATACCGCCCGCAGTACGTTCAGCCCCGCACCAAGCGTCCATGCACCGGCGGAGGCGGTGCCATTGGCATCCGCGACCGCCGCGGGCACGCTGACGTGGCCACCGCCACCGAGCACGGCGAACTGCACCGTCGCCCCCGCCGCCGGATTGCCGTCGGCATCAACGAGGTGCACCGCGGGCGCCTCAGGAGTATTCGCACCGGCGGCCGCGTTCTGGAGTCGGGCGGACACGGCGGACATCCCGGCCGGTGCGCCGGCGATGAGCGTGATGGCCACCGAAGCGCTGGAGAGGCCTGTTGACGAGAAGCGAAGTTCGTGGGCGCCAAGCGGGCCGCTCACGAGAATGCCCTGGAAGATGGCTCGGCCGTTGGCGCCAGTGGTGGCGGTGGTCGTGCCGGTGGCGGTGCCGTTGATGAGCGCGGCGGTGACAGCAACGCCAGCCTTGGCCACTGGCTTGCCGTCGGCATCCCGCAGCTCGAGCACCGGCGCCGGCTGGAGGGCGTTGTCCAGCTGGACCGTGGTGGCTGGCGGTGTCACGATGGCGAGTCCGGCCGGGGCTGCAACCACCGGAGCCGGACCGGGACCGGTCGAGTCCCCACCACAAGCAGTGATGGCAAGGGCAGCGACCAGCAGCAGCGCCTTGCAGTAGCGTCGTGTCATTCTGTCCTGCGGCTCATCGTCTCAGGCGCTGGCCTATGATGCGCCCATCAGTATCTGTCACCAGGATTGTTCCGCTCGGTGCCAGCTCCACCAGCTTCCTTGCTGGCACGGCCAGGCGACGCAGGCCCGCGGGCGTGAAGCCGAGCGGTTCCGCGCTCGCATAGTCCACGACGTAGCCCAGGTCCTGGATGGCCCCGATGGTCATCGCGGTGAGCGGATTGGCCCCGCTGCCGATGAATCCCGTCATGAGCTCGTTCTGGAAGACTGTCTCCCTCCAGTGGGAATTCCACGTGCCGACCCCGCCGGTGCCCTCGACCGGAACATTGGTGGAGACTCCGCCGAGGTCGTGATACTTCTGCCGCCCGATCGCACCGAGATACTGCGGGTCGGTGGCGCAGGTCGTCGCATTTTCATCTTCGGGACACGCGCCGGTCAGCAGCCCCTCTTCAATCCACAGGGTCCCGAAGCCCAAGGCGTGTCCCATCTCATGCAGCAGCAGGTCGTTCAGCTCGTCCTGGGTCATGGTTGCCAGGTCGGCCGAGTCGAGAATGATGTAGCTGAACGACGGCAGGCCGCTGGCGGACCGCGTGACGCATGGTCCCGCCCCACC
>DASSOW010000132.1:0-3126 GCA_035700175.1 Gemmatimonadales bacterium
GCGTCGCTCGTTCGTGGAACTCGCCGGCGGCTGGAATAACGACTCGGACCACAACACCACCTGGTGGCAGTCGGCCATGGTGACCGTCCCGGTGACAGACCAGCTGGCGGTCTTCGGGAGCGTGGGCCTGCAGGAAAGTCATGATCCGATCAGGAGTGCTGACCGGCAAATGGCAGAGGCAGGTTTCCGGCTGGGACTGGGCAAGCTGGGCGTCACCGCAGCCGCCGGCGCGCGCCGACTCCAGCCCGAAGGTGGTGTTGACCGGACCTCGGCGTCATATCGCGGCGCGATTACATACAAGGCGACGCCGCGCATCGCATTCGGCGCTGGCTACGCGCATCATGCGTTCGATGAAACGGCGCAGCTGATCGAGAGCGGCCTCGACATGGACGAGGCGGAAGCCAGCGTGGACCTGGGCCTTACCCATTCTACTACGCTCACGCTGGGCGGCGGCGGGGCGTGGTTCAGCGATGACAACCAGCGCTATCATGTCGTCGCCGCGCTGATGCAGCAGCTGCCGCAGCATTTCTTTGCGGGCGTCTACGGGAGGCAGATGGGCTACGACTTCAAGGGCATCGGGTACTTCTCACCTGACCGGTTCAGGACTGGTGAGGTCCGCGGTGGCTGGTTGCATGATGATGCCGAGTGGACGGCGCGGATTGCCGGCGGGCTGGGTGCGCAGCAGGCGTTTCGCGGCGCGGAGACGCAGGCGGAGTGGCACGCCGATGCATCAGTGGGCCGGAAGTGGGGCGTCGGGAATACGGTGGAGATCTTCGGCAGTGTCTCGAACAGCCTGGAGCGGACGGTGACCGGCGCCTACCGTTATCGCAGCGCCGGTCTCCGCATCACGCTTGGGCTGTAAGCAGCTCAGGGCGTGAAATTCTGGTTCACTACGACAAAGTAGGTGCCGTCCTCCTGGACTGCAGCGAGGGTCAGCAGGTAGGTATGCCCCGGGATCTGGTTGATGGAACCAACGAGGGGATCGGGCGCGTGGGTCTGGAGCGCGTTCGAAGGCACGACGCCGTAGGTAACCGGTGGCTTGATGATATTCTGGTCGGACGTGACGCTCCACTTGAGCGTCCTGTCCTGGTCGGTTTCGGTCAGGTCGGTGACGGTGACCTGCGCCACCGAGCAGCCCGGAGACCAGTTGAAAGTCGGTGTCGTGCCCGAGCTGACGCTGACGGACGAGATAGGACTGTCGCAACCGCCCCCGTTCTGGGACGTTGAGTCGCCACAGGACGCCACCACCAGCACGAGTGGCAGCAGTGCGAGCGCGCGCAGGTTCTTCATACCAGCAGTTCCTCTTCCTCTCACGTGGATATATCGGGCCGCCGCTGCCGCGAGCGGGATGCCCGGGCTCCCAATGCAAGATAAGGACGCCCCGGCCGGCGCCAATCGCACTGGGCGGCTGGACGGCTAGACGGCTAGACGGCTAGACGGCTAAAGCCCGAACGTAAGACCCAGCCGTCCAGCCGCCTAACCGTCGAGCCGTCTCATCATGGCTGCAGCGGCGCCTGCTTGTTGAAGTCCCCGGCACGGACGATCGCGAAGTGGCTTGGATCCAGGAACTTCCGGACCGCAGCGTTCACATCCGTGACGGACAGCTTCCGGACCTGGTCGTCCATGGCCGCACTGAACGCCATGGTGCGGTCCAGGTAAAGATTCGTCGCCAGCATGCTGGCCAGGGCTGCGTCCTGCGCCCGCTGCACATCCTGCTCCTGCAGCCAGCCGGTGCGGGCCTCCTTCAGCTCATCAGCCGTGAATCCATCCTTGACCGCCCGCGCCATTTCTTCCCGGAACGCGGTACTCACCTTTGGCGAGTTCTCCGGCGCCGAGATGGCGTAGGTGATCCACTGGCCGCTCTCGTCCTGGGATGAGGTGTTCATGAAGGAGCCGATCCCGTAGCTCAGTCCGTCCTTCTGCCGGATCCGGGTGGCGAGCCGGGAGTGGAGGAATCCGCCGCCCAGCATGTAGTCGCCCAGCGTGAGTGCGGCGTACGCCGGGTCATCATCGCGCATCTTGATGTTGAGCCCGGCTATGAAGAAGGCGTTGGCCTTGTCCGGCGTGTTGAGCACGATGGTGGTCGAGTCGTTCTGGCGGAAGTCCTGCGGAATCCGCTCGTACTTGGCCGGGCTCTTCCAGTTGCCGAGGAAGGAGCCGAGCGCTGCGGTCACTTCCCTGGGATCGAAGTCACCGACGACGGCCACCTGGGCGTGATCGGCGCCGTAGAAGTTCTTGTAGAACGACTGCACCTGGTCCAATGTGGTCGCCTTGATCGCGGCCACCTGCTCATCCACCGTGAGGGTGGCACGCGGATCCCCCGCCGGATAGGGATGCAGGAACCGGCTGAAGGCCGTGAATCCCTGGGTCGAGGGCTCCGAGCGCTGCTGCTCAATGGCTGCGAGCTGCTCCTCCTTCAGCTCCTTGAACTCCTGGGCGTCAAACCCGGGCTCGCGCAGCACCTCGCCCACCAGCCGAAGCACGGCGGCGAGGTTGGACCGTTGGGTCTGGATCCGCACGCCCGCGTTGGTGGCGCCGCCGAAAACGCTGACCTGCGCCTTGAGCCGGTCGAACTCATCCTTGATCTGCTGGCGGGTCTTGGACTTTGTGCCGCGCATCAGCATGGAGCCCGCGAGACTGGCCGCGGTCGCCTTGCCGCGCACGGCATCGAGCGACCCGAAGCGCAGCGTCATCGCCAGGTTCACCGTCTGGGCCCGCGTCTGCTTGGGCAGCAGGGCGAGCTCCGCGCCACCGGGCAGCACGCCCCGGGTGGTTCGGCGGTCGATGTTGGCCGGCGAAGGATCGAACGCCTCGCCCATGGCCACGGTGGTGTCGCCCTTGTAGTCCTTGACCATGGCGGCGACATCGGGCGTGGGCGGGATGACGGCGCGGGCCGGCGCGGGCTCGGGGATGAAGCGCCCGAAGGTCACGTTCGACGGACGGAGGTACGCCGTGGCCACCTGCTTCACCTGTTCGGGGGTCACGGCCTTCACCCGGTCGCGATACAGGAACATCAGGCGCCAGTCACCCATCGAGGCCCACTCGGAAAGACTGAGCGCGGCCCACTCGGAATTGTTGTAGACCAGGTCCCACTGCTTGAGGATGGCTGCCTTGGCGCGGTCCACC
>DASSOW010000133.1:0-11441 GCA_035700175.1 Gemmatimonadales bacterium
TTCCGGGCCATGGGAATCACCTGGGCGGGCCTCGCCTGCTTCTGGAGCGGCCGGGCCATCGCCGATGCGGGACTGGGCCGCCCACTGCTCGCGGTGCTGGCGGCCGTGACGGTGCTGGGGTCGGGCATTGCGCTGCTGCAGGCGTACGATGTGCCCGTGCCATTGATCGCCTCGGCTCGGCTGCCCGGCGGGAGTTACGGCAACCGGAACTTCATGGCCCACGCGGCGGCTATAGGCCTGCCGCTGGTGCTCTACCTGACCCTGACCAGCGCCACCCGGTGGGGTGTGGTGGCGGGGGGCGCGGGCGCCATGGTGTCGTCGGCAGCGCTCCTGCTCTCGCGCACCCGTGCTGCGTGGGTCGCCGTGGCGGTGGGGCTGCTCTTTTTGGTAATCGAGGGAATCTGGGTCAACGGGCTCTGGCGGGCACGGGCAACTCGCAGCCGGCTGGCGACGCTGGTCGGCGCCGGTGTCCTGGGCCTGGCTGCGGCATTCCTCCTGCCCAACGCGCTCGAATGGAAGTCGGACACGCCCTATCTCGACTCGCTGGTGGGTGTCGCCAACTTTCGGGATGGCAGCGGCCATGGCCGCCTGATCCAGTGGCGGAACACGCTGCGCATGGCCAAGGATCATCCAGTGCTTGGTGTCGGTCCCGGCAACTGGCAGGTCTACTATCCGCTCTATACCACGCCCGGTGATCCGGCGTATGACCATGGCGATCCCATTCCCACCAATCCCTGGCCCTCGAGCGACTGGATGGCTTTCCTCTCGGAACGCGGTATCGTCGCCGCCGCGCTACTCGCCGCAGCCGTTGGCGGGCTCATGGTCGTCGGGTGGAGACGATCACGCCGGCACGGCGCGGAGCAGGAAGGCATGGCCGGGCTCGCGATGGTGGCCGTACTGCTGGTGGCTGTGGTGGCCGGGGCGTTCGATGCCGTGATGCTGCTTGCGGCGCCGACCTTGATCGTGTGGACAGCGGCGGGAGTGTTGCGCCCTCCGCCCAGGCGGCTGGTGACGCTGCCGGAAGGCGCGGCGCAGGGAATCATGTGGGGAGCCGCCGGACTGGGCGCCGTGTTCGCCGCCCGGAGCGCGCTCACGGCACTCGCGATCCTGGTGGCAGGCAGCGGCAGCAGCCGCTCCCACCTGGTCTGGGCCAGCCGTCTCGATCCCGGCGAGTACCGCCTGCACATGCTGCTGGCGCGGAAACCGGGGCCGGAAGGTGCCTGCGCCGCGGTGCGGGAACACGCCACCGACGCGCGGGAGCTGTTCCCGTATCATGAGGCGCCGAAGCGGGCGCTGAGGGTATGCGGGGTGAGGTGACGGGACGGACGGGACGGACGGGACGGACGGGACGGACGGGACGGACGAGGCGGACAGGACGGGCCGGTCCGTCTTGTCCGACCAGTCCGCCCGGTCCGACCAGTCCGCCCGGTCCGTCATGTCTCCACTGGCAACTCCTCCCGCGCCCCCCACTCACTCCACGACCCGTCATACACTGCTGTCTGATCGTTGCCCAGCAGGTGCAGTGCGTGGACCAGGGCGCAGGCGGTGACGCCGGAGCCGCAGGAGGACGCAATCGGCTGCGTGGGATCGATCCCCGCTTCAGTGAACAGCGCACGGAGCTCCGCCACCGGCTTCATGGTGCCATCGGGATTGAGCAGCGAGGTATAGGGAACGTTGCGCGCGCCGGGGATGTGACCGGAGCGCAGCCCGGGCCGGGGTTCGGGGTTCGATCCCTCGAACCGGCCTCGCGAGCGCGCGTCCACCATCTGCTCGCGCGGCCTTGAAATGTTCTCAAGCATCTCGGCGGCACTGCGCACGCGTGACCCATCGAGCGTAGCCGAGAACTCGCCCTCGCGCGTCGTCGGCTCGCCCGACTCCACGGGGCGCCCTTCCTGCTTCCATCGCTGGAAGCCGCCATCCAGCAGCGCCACGTCGTGGTGGCCGAACACGCGGAACATCCACCATACCCGCGGCGCGCTCAGGTTCACGCCGGATGCGTCATAGACAATGATGGTATCGCTGTCACGGAGGCCAAGTGCGTCCATGCCGGCGGCGAATTGCGCTGCGGAGGGCAGCATGTGAGGCAGGGACGATGCCGCGTCGGAGTGTGCTTCGAGATCGAAGTAGCGCGCGCCCGGTATGTGCTCCGCCAGGAACTCGGCGTGGGCATCGCGCTGCGCGGAGGGGAGATACCAGGAGCAGTCCAGGGGTACGACGCCCGGCTCATGGAGCCGGGCCGCGAGCCATTCGGTAGAAACCAGCCCATCTACTGCCATCGTCAGCGCTGCTGCTTCTCGAAATCCTTCATGTAGGTGACCAGCGCCTCGACGCCGGCACGCGGCATGGCGTTGTAGATGCTGGCCCGCATGCCGCCCACGGAGCGGTGACCCTTGAGCCCGCTCAGCTTCCGCTTCCCGGCCCCCTCCAGGAACGCCGCATCCTGCTCCGCACTGGGCGTCCGGAAGCAGACATTCATGAGCGAGCGGCTGTCCTTCTCCGCGGTGCCCTTGTAGAAGCTGCTGCCATCAAGAAAATCATACAGCAGCGCGGCCTTGGCGCTGTTGTGGTCGGCCATGGCCTGGAGCCCGCCGCCATCCTTGATCCACTTGAACACCTCGCCCATGACATAAATCCCGAAGGTGGGCGGCGTGTTGTAGAGCGACTTGGCCTTGGCGGCCGTGCGATACTGGAGCATGGTGGGCAGGTCGGTGGCGCCGGCCTCCACCAGGTCCTTCCGGATGATGACCAGCACCACGCCCGACGGGCCCAGGTTCTTCTGCGCGCCGGCATAGATCATCGCGTACCTGCTGACGTCGATCGGGCGGCTGAAGATGTCGCTCGAGGCGTCGCAGATGAGCGGGACGCCGGCGGGCGGTGCCGGCTCACGCTTCCACTGGGTGCCGTAGATGGTGTTGTTGGATGTGAAGTGCACGTACGCAGGCCTGGCGGAATAGCGAATGGCGCCCGCGTCGGGAATGTAAGTGTGCTGCCGGTCGGCGCTGGACGCGGCCTCGTGCACGGTGCCCAGCGGCCTGGCTTCCTTCACGGCCTTTTCCGACCAGACGCCGGTGACCAGATAATCGGCAGTGCCGCCATTGGGCAGGAAGTTCATCGGCACCATGGCAAACTGGAGCGATGCCCCGCCCTGCAGGAACAGCACGTCATACTCATCGGGAATGCCGGCCAGCTCCCGGCAAGTCGCTTCCGCCTCGGTGATGATGGCGTCGAACACCTTGCCGCGATGGCTGTGTTCCATGATGCCGATGCCGCTGTCGCGCACGTCCCAGATGTCGCGCTGCGCCGCCTTGAGCACGCTCTCCGGCAGGACTGCAGGTCCCGCGCTGAAATTGAAGATCCGGTCACTCATTGCATTCGTCCCGTTGTCACGCGCCATCATCGAGGCGCGACAGGTCCACCTTGATCACGTCCGCATTGCCGGTGGCAATGGCGTCCATGGCCGCCTGGTCCGGCTTGGTGTCCAGGTGGATGCGCGCCAGCGTGGCCTGCGCCCCATGATAGATGATGTTCTCGACCTCTTCCACATTGATCCCGCGATTGGCCAGCACGTCAAAGACGTGCGCCAGCACGCCCGGCCGGTTCTTGTGCCGCACGGACAGCACGTGCGTCGCGCTGCTCCGCGCCTGCCGGTTGACGCAGTGCGCCACGCTGCCGTTCTCGATGAACCCCGACACGATACGGATCACCTCGTGCGCGATGGCCACCTGGGCCTGCTCGGTGGAAGCGCCGACATGATGGGTGATGTAGACGCCCGGCTCTCGCACCAGCGGATTCTCCGCGGTGCCGGTGCCGCCGGCCGGCTCCTGCTGGAAGACATCGAGACCGGCACGGATCCCGCGCGTGCGCACGGCCTCGAGCAGCGCCGCTTCATCGACCACCGAGCCGCGCGAGGTATTGATGAAATACGATCCCTCGTGCATGGCGGCAAAGAACTCGGCATTGATCATGCCCTTGGTGTCGGCCGTCGCGGCCACGTTGACGCTGATCGCGTCGCTCAGCCGCGCGACCTCGATCGGCGTCTCGCAGTAGGTGACGCCGAGATCCTCGGCCAGCGCCACGGTGAGATTCCGTGACCACGCCGCCACGTGCATGCCGAACGCCTGCGCCCGCCTGGCTACCTCGCGCCCGATCTGCCCCAGCCCCACGATGCCGAGGGTACGGCCGTAGAGCCCGCGTGCCTTGGAGTATTCGCCCTTTTTCCAGGCGCCCTGGCGGATGTCAGCCACCTGGTCGGGGATGCGCCGGTCGCAACTGAGCAGGAGGCCCATGACCAGTTCCGCGACGGCCACCGAATTCTTGCCCGGGCAGTTGGCCACGAAGACGCCGTGCGCGGAGGCCGCCGCGACATCGATGGTATCGATGCCGGCACCGGCACGGATAATGAGGCCCAGGCTCTTCCCTGCCTTGATTGCGTCAGCGGACACCTTGGTGCCTCGCACGATCAGGACGGCAGGGTCAATCTCGGCCATCGCGGCAGGAATCTGTTCGGCGGTGAGGTCGGGCTGCTGGACAATGGAGCAGCCCAGTTCCTTCAGGCCGTCCACACCAACGCGCTCGAATTTGTCGGCGATGAGGAGTTTCATTGATGAGGCTGTGAGCTGTGAGCTGTGAGCTGTGAGCTAAGAGCTAAGAGCTAAGAGCTAAGAGAATATAATCGGTCTCACATTATAGCTCTCAGCTCTCAGCTCTCAGCTCTCAGCTCAGTTCATGCACAAACAACCCACTCCGCAATTTCGGCTCGAACCAGGTGCTCTTGGGCGGCATGACCTGGCCGGCGTCGGACACGGCGATGAGCTGCTGCATGCTGGTGGGATGGAGCAGGAAGCCGGCGGCGGAGTGCCCGTTGTTCACCCGGCGCTCCAGTTCCTCCGTGCCGCGACCGCCCCCCACGAAATCCACCCGCGGATCGGTGCGGGGATCGCCGATGCCGAGCAGCGGACCCAGCACCCGCTCATGAAGGAGACTGACATCGAGTGACGCGATCGGGTCGCGGGCATCGATGGAGCCCGGCGGGAAGCGGAGCAGGTACCAGCGGCCGCCCACGAAGACGCCCAGGGAACCAGCGGCCGGCGACGGGGCCGCATCAAGCATCTGGACCTCACCCACGCTCCGCAAGCGCTCCACGAATGCCTCGGCCGAGAGGCCATTGAGGTCGGCCACGACGCGATTGTAGGGCAGGATTTCGAGCTGGTTCGCGGGAAAGAGCACGGCCAGGAACCAGTTGTACTCCTCGGCGCCGTGATGCCCGGGATTGGCAGCCCGGCGCTCCTTGCCCGCCCGCCAGGCACTGGCCGAGCGGTGATGCCCGTCAGCCACGTAGGCTACCGGGATGGTGCCGAACAGCGAGACCCAGGGATGGGTGTCGTCGATCCGCCAGACGATGTGTCGCACGTTATCGTCAGCCGTGAAATCGTAGAGCGGCGTGGCGCGGGTCACCTGTTCCGCCAGCCGCTCAAACTCCTCACGTGGCGGAAAGGCCAGGAACACCGGCTCGGCATTGGCGTCGAGCGTCAGCACATGGCGGGTGCGGTCGTCCTCCTTGTCCTTCCGGGTCTTCTCATGCTTGCGGATCACGTCGTGCTCGTAATCGTCCACATGCACGCAACCCACGAGGCCGGTCTGGGGCCGCCCATTTCGAACCAGGCGGTAGAGATAGAGCGAGGGGTCCGTTTCCCGCACCAGCGTCCCGTCGGCAAGGAAACGGTCGAGTGCGGTGCGCGCGCCGGAGTAGACCCGGTCATCGTGGGGATCGGTGTCGGGCGGCAGGTCAATGTCGGACCGGCCCACGTGCAGGAAACTCCGGGGCTTTCCCTCGGCGAGGCGCGCCGCTTCCTCGCGGTCCACTACGTCATACGGCACCGACGCCACTTCGCTGACATAACGGGGATCGGGCCGAAGCGCCCGGAAAGGATTCAGTCGCATGGGAGGGAGCGTAGTCAGGACGGGCAGGACGGACAAGACGGGCGGGACGGGCAGGTTGGTCGCTGGCTGCTGACTGCTGGCTGCTGGCCCTGTCCGCCCCGTCCGACTTGTCCGTCCCGTCCGTCCACTTGCCCATCCCGCCCATCCCGCCCATCCGGTATTATCCTATCTCAACATCAAAGCAATGGTCCCGTCCCGTGTACCTGATCCGGCTCGCCTCGGGCGAGGAACGCACATTTGCCACGATTGACGATCTCGCCGCCGCGGTGCAGCGCGGCGAGGTGCAGCATGACGCGACCATCTTCCACCGCCGGACCAAGCAGTGGCTGCCGCTCGAGCACCATCCGTACTTCGCTTTCGCGACGGGAGAGTACAAGGCGCCGGCGGCGCCCGGGGAAACAGCGCGGGAACCCGACCAGCCGCCCGCGCGGGAGGATGAATCGGGCGGGACCGGATCGCTCCTGGCGGAGGAGGAGCGGCTTCATGGAACTCCATCGAAAGTCACGCCGCTCCGGCCTGAACCACCGACGCCGCCAGCCGGCCGAGCTGCCGAGCCGCCGCCGCCACCCGCCCAGCGCTACGAGCCGGTTGCACCGACACCATTGCGGGCGCCGAAGCCGGTGGCCAGTCCTGAAGTCGAGAGTCGAGAGTCAAGAGTTGAGCGTCACCGGCCGAGCGACCGAGCCCGTCTCCCCGGTGAAAACCGGGGCGGGTCGCCGAGCATCGAACGTCCCTCGACCCTCGACCCTCGACCCTCGACCACCCCACCACCCCGCCGCCGCACCGGCCTCGTCATCGCTGTCATCGTGATCCTGGGCTCGGCGGTCGGTATCCTGGTTGGCCTCAAGCTGCGGGAAGCGAGCCCGAGACAGCCGGCGGAGGGCGGGGCGACGTTCCGCCCCGCGCCGCCGCCGTCTTCGCTGCTGGATGACACCACTGCGCAGGCCACCACGCACCGTACGCAGCCAGCGGCCGCCCCGGCGCCCGACCGAGTGGACCCGACCGCGCCGGTCACGGCAGAACAGCTGATGCAGCGGCGCCGCCAGTCCTATCTCAACGTGCAGGCGCAGCTCGGCCGCGACCTGGCCGCAGTGGACTTCAACGGCATTTTCGGCGTCCGGGCCCTCAGTAGTCCCGATGGTGCGCGGGCCGCGCGTCGCGTCGTGGCCTCAGCGCTCAACGTCCTGGGCCAGTTTCATCGCCGGGAGGTCATGACCGATCGCGCCTACGACGACACTGCGTCCTTCCAGACGACACGGGCGGGCTGGACTCGCGAACAGATCGCAACGTGGGACCATCGTGCCACGCTCAAGGAACCATACCAGTCTGCCGATCTCGCGGAGTCGCTGCTGGCCGATGCGGACAGCCTGCTGAACATCCTGGGATCGAGCACGCAGTGGACCGTGGAGGGCGACAGCCTGAAGTTCCCCGACAGCGACCGGGCCGCGGCCTACCAGGCCCAGCGCGTGCGCCTGGTGCAGCGCGCCGGCCCGCCAGTCACTGATACCGTGGCGCGCCCGGCGCTGGCGTATGTGAGGGGAGCGGTGAACCCGGAGTTGCTTCCGAAGTGAGTCGTGGGTCATGGGTCGTGAGTCATGACTCACGACTCAAGACTCATGACCCTCAATCACCACCCGCACCAGCTCCCGCCTCAGCCGGTGACGGACGCGCAGCACCAGCAGCAGCCCGACCGCGACCAGCCCGGCCACCAGCCCCCACCACAGGCCCTGCGGACCGAGTCGCATGGGGAACGCGAGCCAGAGACTGATCGGGAGCCCCACCAGCCAGAATCCCACCAGACCGATGACCATGGGATAGCGGGTGTCGGCCAGGCCGCGCAGGACGCCGGCTGACACGGCCTGCAGTCCGTCGAACACCTGGAATACGCCGGCGATGGGGATCAGGCTGGCGGCCAGCGCCACCACCGCCACGTCTTCCGAATACACCCTGGCAAACAGCGTCGGCACCGCGGTGAAGGTGATCGCGGTGCAGCACATGAATGCCACGCCCACGATCAATGCCGCCCGGGCCGCGGATCGCACGTTGGCGGGCTGGCCCTGCCCGACTGCGCGCCCCACCAGTACGGTCGCTGCCGCGGAGACACCGAGGGGCACCATGAAAGTGAGCGACGCGAGATTGAGTGCGATCTGGTGCGCCGCGACGGCATCGGTACCCAGTCGTCCCATGAGCAATCCCACCGCGCCGAACACGCCGAACTCGAGCTGCATGTGCACCCCGATCGGCGCGCCGATCGCGATCATGCGGCGGAGCGGTGCGGTGCGAAAGACATCGGGATGCAGCGAGCGCAGGTGGCCGTGCAGCTCGGGCCACGCCACCGCCAGCAACCCGATCACCATGGCCCATCGCGAAATGGTGGTGGCCCAGGCAGCGCCGTTGGCGCCGAGTGCGGGCATGCCGGAGTGCCCGTACACCAGGCTCCAGTCGAGCCAGGTGTTCAGCAGGTTGGCAAGGACGGTGAGCCAGACGATGGGCGCCAGGCGACCCATTGCCTGGAGAGTCTGGCGAAAGACGATGAACGCAAAAAAGGGAAAGACGCCCGGCACGATCCGGAGCGTATACGAATGCGCGATCGGCACGGCATCGGCCGGCTGGCCCAGCAGCGCGAGCACCGGCCCGGCAAAGCAGAGCGGGATCGAGACCGGAATGGTGAGCAGCGCCGAGAGCAGGAGCCCGCGTTGCACCGCACGGGCGATGGCCGGCTCATCGTCGGCGCCCACCGCCTGCGAAACCACCGGATCCAGGGCCATCACCACGCCGGTGCCGAAGATGGCGAAGGCAAAGAAGTACACGTTGCCGAGCGCCACGCCGGCAAGCGCAGCGGCCGAGACCCGGCCCACCATGATCGAGTCAACCACGCCCATCAGCATCAGGCCTACCTGCACGACCACCACCGGGAGCGCCAGGTTGAGCAGCTCTCGAAAGGCGGTGCGCGGGGGCAGCGCGGCAAGCAGGGCGGGACGTGACATGGCGGCGGAATCTAGCAGGTGCAGAACTCTGCAATCGCGGCGACTTCAGGTGGCATGGAATTTGGAATTGTCCAGCGTGTCCCCGTATTCCCCCTTGTTTCTCCGGTTTCAGGTCGGTGAAACGCCACGCGGACGGAGTTTCTGCAACTTTCTCCCGCTCTCAAGGAACACGACCCGTGACCGCAGCTCTTGAGCCCGATCTCTCGGCCGAGTCGCCTGGCCGCCGAGCCGACGAGACTTCAACCCCGCGTGGCAAGACCTGGCGGCCCGCCCGCCAGATCGCGGTGGACCTGGGAACGGCCAACACCCTGGTGCTGGTCCGGGGCGAAGGGGTGGTGCTGGATGAGCCGTCGGTGGCCGCGATGGACATCGCCAGCGGCAAGATCCTGAGCGTCGGGCACGAGGCCAAGCGGATGCTCGGCCGGACGCCGGACGGCATCCGGGCCGTGCGCCCGATGCAGGACGGGGTCATCGCCGACTTCAGCGTCGCCGAGCAGATGCTGCGGATGTTCCTCCGAAAGGTGCTCGATCGCCACCTGCTTCGGGTCAAGCCGACCGTCCTCGTCTGCGTTCCGTCCAGCATCACGGAAGTGGAGCGGCGCGCGGTACGGGATTCGGCGGAAGGCGCCGGCGCCAAGCGGATGTTCATGATCTCGGAACCAATGGCCGCGGCGATCGGCGCCGGCCTTCCGGTGGATGCACCCACCGGCTGCATGATTGTGGACATCGGCGGTGGGACCACGGATATCGCGGTGATCGCGCTCAATGGCATCGTCTGCGACGCCAGCGTGCGCACCGCGGGTGACGAGCTGGACCAGTCCATTGTCCAGTACATGCGGAAGACCTACAACGTGCTGATCGGCGAGCCCACAGCCGAGCTCATCAAGATGCGGATCGGCAGCGCCATGCCGCTCGAGGATGAGCTGTCGATGGGCGTCAAGGGACGTGACCTCGTCTCGGGCCTCCCCCGCACCGTCGTGGTGGACTCCGCCGGCATCCGTGACGCCATGCAGGAATCGCTGCAGAAGATCGTGAATGGAATCCGGCAGGCGCTGGAAGTAACCCCGCCAGAGCTGGCGAGCGACATTCTCGACCGGGGCATCACGCTCACAGGCGGCGGCGCTCACATCCGCCGCATGGCCGAGCTCATCACGTTCGAGACCGGGCTCCCGGTGCACATGGATCCCAACCCGCTTACCTGCGTAGTCCGCGGCACCGGCCTGGTGCTGGATGACCTGGCACGGTGGAGGAGTGTGCTGACGGTGTAGATGGGCGAGATGGGCGAGATGGGCAGGATGGGCGGGTGATGCAGGGCCAGCTCTGACCTGCCCACCTCGCCCATCTCGCCCATCCTGCCCATCTTTCCTCCATGTCCCTCTTCTCCGACGACCGTCACGGGCCCGGCTGGTGGCCACTGGCGCGTGCGACCAGCTTCGGTCACGACGCCGGTGCGCGCAGGATTGTCCTGGCCTGGCTGGTGGCGTCGTTCGTCGCGGTAGCCTTCGCCGCGCTGGAGGCCCGGCTCGACTGGAGTGGGATGCCAGTCAACCTGGGCTTCATGACGGTCCCGGTCTCCATCTACCCGCCGCTTGCCATCACGCTCCTCCTGACCCTCTGGCTCGGTCCCGGCTGGGGCGCCGTGCCGGCGTGGGTCGCCGCCACCGTGAGCGCCCTGCTTGCCGGCGTCAGTTTTCCGTCCGCGCTCCTGTTCGGCCTGGCGACACCAATCGAGCTGGTGATCGTATGGGGGGCGATGGTGCTCCTGAATGCGCACCCCGATCTCGAAGGGGGCGCCGATATCGGCAAGTATCTGGTGGCAGGCGTCATCGCGGCCACGGCGTCGTCGCTGGCCGGCCTGATCTGGATCACCGCGCGCCAGCTGGAAATGCTGGAAGCCCAGCGGGTCTGGCGCGGCTGGATCGTGGGTGACGTGCTCCAGATGATCGCGCTGATTCCCGTGCTCCACTACCTGGGTCACTCGGCGCGGGGATGGGTCGACCGCCTGCTGGGCACGCCGCCGCGGCACGCCATCCATTTCCGGCGCGCGGTGGCGCTGGTGGCCGGGGTGGTTATCGTGCTCGCCGGACTGGTCTTCGAAGGGGTGCGGCTCAGCGTGCAGGCGCTGGATCTCGCACCCGGCACGCTCACGGCAAGCGGGCTGGCGCTCCTGCCACGCCTTCGGGAGCTGGGACTTTTCCTGGGCCTGCTCTTCGTGGTCAGCGCCCTCACGACAACCTGCTTTTCCTACGCCCTGGCGCGCATCGGTGAGCGCGAACGCGGCGCCGCCCAGCGCGATCCACTGACCGGCTGCTTCAATCGCCGGGCTTTCGCCCCGCTGTTCGACCGCGAGGTGGAACGGAGCCGCCGCCTGGGCCGAGGTCTCTCGCTGGTGTATTTCGATATCGATCATTTCAAGCGCATCAACGACACCCATGGCCACGACGTGGGTGATGACATGCTGAAGCACCTGGTCACCGTGGCGCAGGCGGAAAGCCGGGAACACGACATCCTCTT
>DASSOW010000134.1:0-4596 GCA_035700175.1 Gemmatimonadales bacterium
ATGCCGCCGCCAACGGAGGCGAGTTCTTTCGACTCGGGACCCGAGACCCGAGACCCGCGACTCCTCCGCCGAGACTTCCTCCACCTCGCCGCGGTCGCCGGGCCGGCGTCGCTGCTCGCTGCCTGCGGCTGGGATGGTGGACCGATCATCCGCCCAAAGCTCCGCACCATCTCCCGCCTTAACGACTGGATGGGCGAGCACGTCTTCCAGAGCAACAGCCGGCTGGCGCCGATCTACGATGCGCGCGAGCGAAGCGGGCGGATGCCGGCGTATCACGTCGCGCCTACGCTCCCGGAACTCGACCCCTCGGCCACCTGGACGCTTGACGTGGACGGCCTGGTGCGGAAGCCGGGCCACTTCACTATGGAGATGCTGCAGGCCCTGCCTCGACTCTCCTATACGGTGAAGCACCATTGCGTGGAAGGTTGGACCGCGGTGGCATCATGGGCGGGAGTGCCGTTCAGCGCGCTCGCGGCGCAGGTGGAGCCGCTGCCCGAGGCGCAGTACATCATGTTCAGCTCGTTCGAGTTCGACCAGCGGGGCGTGCAGTACACCAATGGGTGGGACATGAAGAGCGCCATGCACCCACAGACCATGCTGGCATACGCGTTCAATGACCGTCCGCTGATGCCGGATCACGGCGCGCCGCTCCGGCTCTACGCGCCCATCAAGCTGGGCTACAAGATGACCAAGTACCTCGCAAAGGTGACGTTCACGCGCGAGCGCCCCGGCGGCTACTGGGAAGACATGGGGTATCCGTGGCTGGCTGGGCTGTAGGCAGGGCGAGCAGGAGCGTGCCCGGTCGTCATTCCCGCGCAAGCGGGAATGACGGTCTGAGGAACCTTGTCCGTCTCGTCCGCCCCGTCCGCCCACCTGCTTGCCCCTCGCGCGAAGGAAGTCGCGAGTAGCCTAGGGCGCAGCTGGCTCCTCAACCTTGTAAAGTTGCAGTTCGACATCCGCATCTGAATTCTCATCCTCAGCTCGACACATCAGTGCAAGGTACAAGCCGTTCGGAGAAACTGACGATCCTGGATCTGAGCAGGCCAGCACGCGCCGCCCCACAAAGGTCGTATCCTTCCACACGTCGATGAACGTTGAGTCGTGCAAGCTGCCAACTACCCACACTCTGCCCCGACTGTCTCCCGCCAGGCCATGAGAATCGAAGTGCGGCAGGAGTTCCGACGGCAACTTGGCAAGGCGCTCTCGCACTCCCGCGATCTCTGTGATCTTTCCATCCGGCCCGCGAAATCGCAGGGCAGAGCTCAGACGGGCCGAATCTCTTGTCAGTTCCGCTTCGCTCCGAGTCCGGTCAGGCAAGATACGGGTTCGCCGCGCACGCTCATCACCAATCGAGTCATAGAAAACAAGCTCATATCGAATCCCGTCGCCGAGAACCCACTGACCTTCGGAAACCGCGAATGGTGGACCATCGCGCTCGAACTGTCCTCGGGTCGCAACAATTCTGCTGATCACCGTGTCCTCGCCTTCAAGCACCGGCTCGGCTGATTTGTATTGCGTAAGAGGAGTTAGCTCCAGTATTGGACCACCGAGCTCACGGGGAATAAAGGAAATGACACCGCGTTCGGTCGCACTTAGGGCCCGGCTGCCGAAGCGGATGGACTGCATCGACAAAGGGCGCAGCTGTTCATCGAAGGTGATGAGCCGTGCCTGCTCGTTGTCCACGGCGGTGAGTGAATCTCCTACGAAGGATACAAATCCCACGCTGCGCATTTCATTGGGACCGGCGCCACGCCTCGTGAATTGCCTCACCAGATCACCGATCGAATCTATCGCAGTCAGCAGCATATCGGCGCGTGGATCACCAACCGCGAACACGATCTGCCCGGAGTTCGAGACCGCCATAGGGGCACGAGAGAATTGCGGAAGGAGCTCCGGCCGTAACGTCAACCGGAGGCGTCGAAGCTCCGGCATGTAGGACGATGCTGCGCCAGCCTCAACCTGCCTATCCGATTGGGGCGCATCGGCGACGCATCCACACAACAAGGTTGTGGCAAGCAGGTAGCCACAGTGCACTTTTCGCATTCCGTGATCACGCGACAGGGTTGAACGAGTTTGGGGCGGCTCCCGGCTAAGAACCGGGAGCCGCGGTCGATCTCAAGGCCCTTCGGTGCAGCCCGCTGGCGTTCCGTAGTGCTCGCCGTCTGGCTCGGTGCAGCCGAAAAGGCAGGGTTGGCCGACATGGTCCGTCACTGGGTCGTAGGAGCAGCAATTGCCACGATAGCACCACCACATTCCACTTCCTGAGTCCGCGGCCTTGGCCGTCGCTGAAGCAAACATTAGCAATGCGAGCGCAAACAGGAGCCGTGAAAGTGGTGTGCTGGAGCTTTTCATGATCAACCTCCTTGGAGGAAGGTAGCCGGCTGACCAGCCCGGCAACCCCGGCGCGGATCTCGCGCGGGGCTATTCGAGTCTCGACTGTATACTCTTCGGTGGCCAGCTGGTGACCACACCCAGCCATGCTTCCTGGACGATATTTGCCGGGGAGATGATCAGCAGCGCGGGTACACCGGGAACTCCAAGCTCGCGGAGGGCCGCTTGTGAGACATGAATCGGCGAAGGCAGGGCGCTGTGCCAGTAATCGTCGATGGTCTCATGCTCCTCAGGCGAAGATGTAACAAATCGTGCCTTCGGAAGTGCTCGGAACGATGCCGCCATCTGCGCTTTCTGAGAGGTGCACGCAGGACAATCCGTGCGGAAGACGTAGAGCGCCCAAGAGGTGCCGCGCTCCGATCTTAGCCGCGCCCAACTGGCCAACTCGGGCGACTCCTTGAGCAAGCTATCTATCCGACTCCCGAGCACCGATTCAAGCTCAATCGGCCCATCATGATTGCGGTGAATGGTCGCGAGCAGGATGTTTGTTCCTATGGCCGCTGCGCCCAGGAACAGCAGTATCGTTGCGATGGACATCCACGTGGGACGTCCGAGCGAGCGAATTCGCATCGGAATCTCAGGCCTAGGGGAAATGGAGCGGTAGCTGCAACTGGGCACGATGCGTTGCGAGTGCTGTTTCCGTACTCTACCCCCCCCGACAATCTGTCAAGTGCTTGCAACTCGGATACCGAAGCCTGCCAGGTTTGGCGCAAGTGGCGTCTGCCTCGCGCCAATGGCGCGACCAGTTCATCTTTGCCCTATGACTTCCTCCCTCATCATCGGCACCGGCATGGCCGTCCCCGACCGGGTTGTCACCAACGACGATCTCGCGCGGGTCATGGATACGAGCGACGAGTGGATCCGTGAGCGCACCGGCATAGGCGAGCGGCACTGGGTGACGGAAGGGCAGACGGGCGTGGAGCTGGGGCTGGCCGCGAGCCGAGCGGCGCTGGCGAGCGCGGGGCTCAAGCCCACCGATG
This sequence comes from Gemmatimonadales bacterium, assembly GCA_035700175.1. GTDB lineage: Bacteria > Gemmatimonadota > Gemmatimonadetes > Gemmatimonadales > GWC2-71-9 > CAMLHP01. The sequence goes on from DASSOW010000134.1 coordinate 3,372, forward strand.
TTGACGCGATCGTGTACGCCACCTGCTCACCCGATCACTTTGCACCAGGCAATGGCGTGTTCCTGCAGCAGGCCTTGGGCGCTGGCAACATTCCGGCGCTGGATGTCCGGGCCCAGTGCAGCGGATTCATCTATGGGCTGTCGGTGGCGGATGCGTGGATCCGGAGCGGCATGTATCGCACGGTGCTCGTGGTGGGCCAGGAGATCCAGAGTACCGGGCTCGATGTGTCATCCGAGGGACGGAACACGGCGGTGATTTTCGCGGACGGCGCCGGTGCGGCCGTTCTTTCCGCTTCTGATGATGCGTCCCGGGGTATTCTGGGATTCGACCTGCACAGCGACGGCGGCAACGCCGAGAAACTGTGGGTGGATGCACCGGGCTCGATGTACCACCCACGGGTAAGCGTGGAGCAGCTGGAGCGCGGGCAGCACTTTCTGCAGATGGAAGGGCGCGAGGTGTTCCGTAACGCCGTGGTGCGGATGCCGGAGTCGGTCAGGACGCTGCTCAACCGCCTGGATCTCTCGACCACCGACATTGTCCTGCTCATTCCCCACCAGGCCAACCTCCGCATTTCCGAAGCGGTGCAGAAGTCGCTGCAGCTCAGCGACGCGCAGGTCTACAACAACATCGAGCGCTATGGAAATACTACGGCTGCAACGATTCCGATTGCGCTGGATGAGTGCGTGCGGGCCGGGCGAGTCAAGCCGGGAGACCTTGTGGTCTTCACGGCCTTCGGGTCAGGCTTCATGTGGGGGAGTGTGGCGGTGAGGTGGTGAACAGGGCGGACGGGCGGACGGGCGGACGGGCGGACGGGCGGACGGGGCGGACGGGGCGGACCGAAGTTACCCAGTCCGTCCTGTCCGACCAGACCGCCCTGTCCGACCTCTGAAACCATCTCGCCTCCTGTTCCGTACTGCAACACCAGTGGCAGTAGAACCCGAGACCGGAAGGACCCCATGCTAGGCACATTCCTGACCGTCGGCACGATTCTCTTCGGCATTTTTGGATACGTGGTGAGCCGGAATTTCGTGCGCAACCGGCTTCGTTTCGTGGATGCCGTTCGGTCGCCGCTGGCGCCGCTGGCGGCCGGCGTCCTCGCCTTTTTCATCGCCTGGCCGATCAGCATCCTGCCCTTTATCGGGGTCGGCACTGCCGTGGTGTTCGCGTTCGGCTGCGCTTTCGGCACCGCGAGCGGCGTCAAGGCGCTCCGCCGGGGCGAGTACAA
>DASSOW010000135.1:0-2800 GCA_035700175.1 Gemmatimonadales bacterium
GCCCGCCGATCGCGATAGTCTCGACTGGAAGTGCATCAACACCATCAAGGTCCTGGCGATGGACGCCGTGGAGAAGGCCAAGTCCGGCCATCCCGGCACCCCGATGGCGCTGGCCCCGGCGGCGTACGTCATGTGGCGGGACTTCCTGCGCTTCAATCCCGCCAACCCCGCCTGGCCCAACCGCGACCGCTTCGTGCTCTCCTGCGGCCACGCCTCGATGCTCCTCTATTCACTGCTGTACCTCACCGGTTACGGCCTCACCCTCGACGACCTGAAGCAGTTCCGGCAGTGGGGCTCGAAGACGCCGGGACATCCGGAACGTGGGCATACTCCGGGCGTCGAGGTAACCACCGGCCCGCTGGGCCAGGGCGTTGGCAACGCGGTGGGCATGGCGATCGCCGAGAAGCTCCTGGCCCACCGCTTCAACCGCGACGGCTTCGAGGTGATCGATCACCACGTCTGGGGCTTCTGCAGCGACGGTGACCTGATGGAGGGTGTGGCGAGCGAGGCCGCCAGCCTCGCCGGTCACCTGCGACTCGGCAAGCTCTGCCTGGTGTACGACAACAACCACATCACCATTGACGGCAGCACGTCGCTTGCGTTCAGCGAGGATGTGGCCCGCCGCTTCGAGGCCTACGGCTGGCACGTCCAGACGCTCACCGACGGCAACGACCTCGACGCGATCCACCTGGCGCTGGGGGCCGCGCGCCGGGAGGAGAGCCGGCCGTCGCTCATCGTGATGCGCACCCACATCGGCGATCCCGCGCCCACCAAGCGGGACACCGCGGAGGCCCATGGTGCCCCCCTCGGCGCCGAAGAGGTGCGCCGCACCAAGGAAATCCTGGGCTGGCCCCAGGAGCCGTTCACGGTGCCGGACGACGCCCTCGCCCGCTGGCGCGAGGCGGTACCCGCCGGCGCCAGCATGGAACAGGAATGGCAGGCGCTGTTCGATGCCTACGCGAAGGCGCATCCCGAGGATGCCGCGGAGCTCACCCGTACCCTCGCGGGAGAGCTGCCTTCCGGATGGGATGCGAAACTCCCCATCTTCACGCCCGCCGACGGCAAGCTCGCCACCCGCCAGGCGTCGCACAAAGTGCTGCAAGCGGTCGCTGACGCGGCACCGGAACTGGTGGGCGGCTCGGCGGACCTCGTGGAGAGCACCGGTGTCGGCGTCGAGAACATCGGCGTGTTCGGGCCGGTGGAGCGCGGCCGCTTCTTCCACTTCGGCATCCGCGAGCACGGGATGGCCGCGTCGCTCAACGGCCTCACGGCGCACGGCGGCTTCCGCACCTTCGGCAGCACCTTCCTGATCTTTTCCGACTACATGAAGGCAGGCATGCGCCTCTCGGCGCTGATGCACCTGCCGGTCATCTACATCGGCACGCACGATTCGATCGGGCTGGGCGAGGATGGCCCCACCCACCAGCCGATCGAGCAGCTCGCCATGCTCCGCGCCGTGCCCAACCTCGCCGTCATGCGGCCGGCCGATGCCAACGAGACACGAGAGATGTGGCGCGCCGCGCTGGAACGGAAGACCGGCCCCAGCGTGCTGGTGCTCACCCGGCAGAAGCTTCCCATCTTCGACCGTACCATCCTCGGCGCGGCGGAGGGCGCCCGGCGCGGCGCCTATGTGCTGCAGGATGCGAGCGGCACGCCGGACGCGATCCTGATCGCCACCGGCAGCGAGGTGCAGGTGGCGGTCGAGGCGGCCGGCCTGCTCGCGAAGGATGGCATCAAGGCCCGCGTGGTGAGCATGCCCTGCTGGGAGCTGTTCGAGGAGCAGGACCAGGGCTATCGCGAGACGGTGCTGCCGCCCGCCGTGCGCGCACGGGTGTCGGTCGAGGCAGCCGCGACATTCGGCTGGGAACGCTGGATCGGCGATGGCGGCACCGCCATCGGCATTGACCACTTCGGCGCCTCGGCGCCGGGGGAGAAGGTTCTCCAGGAATTCGGCTTCACGGCGGCGCACGCGGCGGATGCGGTGCGCCGGCTCGTGGGAAGGAATAGATGATGACCAACCGTCTCGTGCAGCTCGGCCAGCTGGGCCAGAGCCCCTGGTACGACTACATCACCCGTGACCTCGTCATCGAGGGAGAGCTTGCCCGCCTGATCCGGGAGGACGGGCTCAGGGGCATGACCTCCAATCCGACCATCTTCGAGAAGGCCGTCTCCGGCAGCAAGCTCTACGACGACGACATCCGACGGCTGATGGACGAGGGCCGGGATCCGGCCGCCATCTTCGACGCGCTCTCCGCCGAGGACGTGCGCGAGGCCTGCGACCTCTTCCGGCCCACCTTCGACGAATACGCCAACGGCGACGGCACCGTGTCCATCGAGGTGAAGCCCTCACTGGCATACGATGCCGGCGGCACCCTCGAGGAGACCATCCGGCTCAACGCGCTGGTGGACCGGCCCAATGTCTTCGTCAAGATTCCCGGCACGCAGGCGGGGCTCGGGCCGATCGAGCGGGCGACCTCGGCCGGCATCAACGTCAACATCACCCTGCTCTTCTCGGTGGACCGCTATCGCGACGTGATCGAGGCGTACTTCCGCGGTCTGGAAGCCCGCATCGCGAAGGGGCACCCGATCAGCCACATCCACTCGGTGGCGAGTTTCTTCGTGAGCCGGGTGGACACCAAGATCGACCCGCAACTCGACAAGTTCGGCGACCCGAAGAAGATCCGGGGCAAGGCGGCGATCGCGAACGCCTGCAAGGCGTACCAGCTCTTCGAGGAGACGATGGCATCGGAGCGCTGGCGCATGCTCGCGTCCGAGGGCGGCAACCTCCAGCGCCCGCTCT
>DASSOW010000136.1:0-3191 GCA_035700175.1 Gemmatimonadales bacterium
CCGGCACCCGGAACGATCTCGAGCCGCTTCTCGTCGGCGCCGAGAAACAGCAGGGCACGTTCGTTCAGGTCAATCACGCTGGTGTCCCTGCCACCCACCAGGAGAAGGGTCGGCGCGCGCACCTGCGACAGGTAGCCGCCCGCCAGGTCGGGACGCCCGCCGCGCGACACGACAGCGCGGACCCGGCCGGGCCTGACCGCCGCCGCGAGCAGCGCAGCGGCCGCACCGGTGCTGGCCCCAAAGCAGCCCAGCGGCAGCATGCCGGTTGTGCGCTGGAGCTGAAGCCAATCGACAACGGCGACCAGGCGTCGGCCGAGCAGCGCGATGTCAAAGCGGAGTTCGCCAGTCCTGCGGTCCAGCTGCTCCTCCCTCGGTGTCAGCAGGTCAAAGAGGAGCGTGCCGAGGCCGCCATGCACCAGGTCCTCGCCGACCTGCCGGTTGCGGGGGCTCAGGCGGCTGCTCCCGCTTCCGTGCGCGAAGACAACGACACCCAGGGGGTCGGGCGGCAGCGTGAGGTCGCCCGTAAGGGTTACGCCGGCGTCCGGCAGGTGCATCGTGAGGGTTTCGCGCGGTGTCTCCACATGCGTCATCATGGGTGGCCCTCCCCGCAGCGCCGTCTCAGAGCGCGGACGGATAGGTTTCGGGCAGGCCGGCCTCGCCCAGTTCCCACACTTGCGTCCGCTCCAGCGGCTCCACCGCCCGGGTGTGGTCGTAGTGAAGCACGGTGTCAAACTGATGTGGCAGCCTGACGGCGAAATAGTGGCTCAGGCGTTCGGTCTCGGGGCGGTAGATCACACCGATGGCGCGCTCCAGGCGCGGAACCATCAGGGCAGTGACGGCAGGAGACGGCGTCCGGAGATCAAGAAGGAAATTCGGCACCGCGCAGCCGTGAAACAGCGCCTCGTAACTTCCCGGCAAGCCGGGGCGCACCAGCCGGCGTTCCACCTGCGCGTCCCAGTCGGGAGCGGCGCTTACCGAACCTTCGTATGTCGTGAAGCCGGCGAGCAGGGCGTCGCGACCATGCTGCTCGCGCACCAGCTGGCCGAGGTTCAGCTCTCCCCTGGCACCGAGTTCGGTGGCACGCGCATCGCCCAGGTGGGAGTTGTGGGCCCACACCACGATCCTGGCGGGTTGCCCGGCCGTGCCGAGGAACGCCGCCAGCGTTTCCAGGGTGGCTGCCATGTGCCGGTCCCTGAGGTTCCACGACGCCTGCCCGCCCTGGTACATCGCGCGATAGTAACCCTCGGCGCTGGCCACCACCTTGGCGTTCTGCTCGGCGAAGAAGAGATCGTCGGCCGCGACGCGCCCGTCGCGGCGCGCGTACTCGGCCGCCGTGGCCTGCAGCTCGCGCAGCTGGATGGCCACCGCCTCCTCACAGGAGTTCCGGCGATCCAGCGTGGCCGCGTAGCCGTAGGCCTGTGCATCGCGGCCAAAATGATCGAAGCAGGCGTAACGTGCGGCCGCGCGCCTTGCCGCGTCCGGATCCACGATGCGCAGGTAGTCCAGGACGGCATCCATGGAACGATGCAGGCTGTAGAGGTCCAGGCCGTAGAAGCCGGCCTGGCGCTTTTCATTCCGGCCCTGGTTGTGCTCACGCAGCCAGCCCACGAAGTCGAGCACGTCGGCGTTGCGCCACATCCACTGGGGAAAGCGGCGAAAGCCGCTGAGCGCCTCGTCGGCATCCGCGTCAGGCGAGCGGCCTCGCACGTAGCGGTTCACCCGATAGGCATCGGGCCAGTCGGCCTCGACAGCGACGGCATTGAACCCCTTCTCCCGGATCAGCCGCTTGGTGATCTCGCCGCGCACCCGGTAGAAATCGTGCGTCCCGTGCGAGGCCTCGCCCAGCAGCACGAAGCGCGCGTCGCCGGCGAGGGCGAGCAGGGCGTCGAAATCGGCGGGGGCGCCGATGAGCGGCCGTGCGGCAGCCCGCACCGCCGCGATGGTCGCGCGATCATCGTGCGAAGGCATGGCGCGCTTCCGGGACAGCCTGGCCCCTGGCAGCCGCACTGAGCAGTTCACGAACCTCGGCGTCGCTGGTCTGCTCGAAGTCGCGATACCAGGCCCCCACGCCAAAGAATGGGGTTGGCATTGCGACCCAGACGCAGCTGTCCGCAGCCCGGTGCAGCATTGTTGCGGCCTCGACGGCCATGACGGGAGCTGCAGCCACGATGGCGGCAGGCTTGAAGGCCCGCAGCGCCTGGACCGCTGCCAGCATCGAGGAGCCGGTCGCCACTCCGTCATCCACCAGGACGACGGTTGCGCCCTGGAGCTGGGGCAGTGGGCGGTTGCCACGGTAGGCGCGCTCACGCCGCGCCAGCTCCCGGCGCTCACGTTCCGTCACCACGTCCACACTGTGCTCGGGAATGTGCAGGGCCCTGATCGTGTCCTCGTTGAGGACACGGACGCCCCCGCTCGCGACCGCACCCATGGCAAGTTCGGGGTGCGCGGGGACACCAAGCTTTCGGACGACGAACACGTCGAGCGGTGCGTGCAGGGCGCGCGCGACCTCATAGGCAACGGGGACGCCGCCGCGTGGCAGCGCCAGCACCACAACTTCGTGCCGGCTGGTGAGATGCTGGAGCTTGAGGGCCAGTTCGCGGCCGGCGCTGCGGCGGTCCATGAAGGGAAGGGGCATTGAGTCCTCCCGGGTGCTGAGGCGTGCCTGGGTCCGGCCGCCACCGGTATAAGGTGCAACGCGCCCCGTGAAGCTCCTGTGAATCCCCGGTGAAAGGTGCGTAACGGTGCGACCCGCCCTGTCCGCCCTGTCCGCCCTGCCACATATTCCGCCCATGCCACCGAGCCCCTACCCCAACCTCACCGTCCTCGGCCACCCACTGATCCAGCACAAGATCACGCTGCTCAGGGACAAGGGCACCAGCACCCGCGATTTCAAGCAGCTGGTAAACGAGATCGCGATGCTGATGGCATATGAAGTCACCAAGGACCTGCCAACCGAGCCGGTGGTGGTCGACACGCCGCTGGAGCGGATGGAGGGGCGGCAGGTGGCGGGCAAGAAGCTCACCCTGGTGCCGATCCTCCGCGCCGGCCTGGGCATGGTGGACGGGATTGCCCAGCTCATCCCGTCAGCGCGCGTGGGACACATCGGGCTTTACCGGAACCACGATACGCTCCAGCCGGTGGACTACTACTTCAAGATTCCGGCGGGCGAGGAAGCACGGGACTTCTTCGTG
>DASSOW010000137.1:0-2500 GCA_035700175.1 Gemmatimonadales bacterium
GCGGAAATCATCGATCTCGTGAAGGACAAGGACGTGACCACGTCGGACGCGCGCGACCTGATCCAGTTTGCCATCTGGGAAGTGAGCGACGAGGGCGGGTTGACGGACGAGACGCGGGCGGAGCTGGCGGGGCTGCCATAAAGAGATGGGCAAGATGGGCGGGATGGGCAAGATGGGCGGGTGATGCCGGATTAGCGTCGGCCTGCCCATCCTGCCCATCCTGCCCATCCCGTCTTCCCGCCTATTTCAGTGCTTCCTTCACCTCAGCCGCGGCCGCAATCGCGTTGTCTACGTTGCGGCTCACGGCGCGGGCCTGCTGCGTGGCCTGGGTGAGGTCACCCATCACCGCGGCGATATCCGAGGTCTTCAGCTTCAGCATGTCGTAGCGCAGGTTCTGCATTGCCAGCCGGCACGACTCCAGGTTGGCCAGCATCTGCTGCCGCCGGGTCTGGAGATCGGTGATCGTCTTTCGCTGCCGCTCAAGCAATTCGATCTGCCGGGTGCGCTCGTCGCCCGGTTCCGATGCCTCGAGCTCGGCAAGGCGGGCTTCGATTCTCCCCACGCTGCCATCATCCGCTACATCGCGCTGCATGAGCGTGAGGGAGCGCGCCAGGTCGGTGGCGCGGCTGTAGAGCCCATCCACCGTCTCCGACACTTCCGCCAGGTCCTTGCGCGTGTCCGCCGGCAGCCCATCCAGCAGCCGCAGGATGCCGTTTCGATCGTCCCGCATCTGCTTGATCACGAGATAATGATCGCCGAACTCGCTCGGCGCGGGATTGGGAAGCTGCCTTGGCAGCTTGCCCGGCGCCCTCACTCCGCCGGCGCCGATAGCGTCGGGAGCCGGTGGCCGGTTCAGCACGTCCCGCCAGCTGTAGCCCGCCTGCCAGAGCCGGGCGTAGTCACGAAAGAGACCGATCGCCATGCCGAAGGTGGGGAAGAGGAACCACGGCGTGTCCAGTCCGGTGGCGATGTTGATGCCGAGGGTGCCGAGCGAGATCGCCGCCCAGCGCGCAAACTGGCCGCGCACCCGCTGGATGATTCTCGGCTCGCCGGTGTCCGGCATCGGCGTGTCATCGTCTCGCTTGCGGGGACGCCGCCGGTATTCCCAGTCATCGAACTGGCGAGGCGGACGCGGGACACGAGACACTGGGCGCGGGAGGTTGGACGACGGCCGTCGCTCGGACAATGGTCGACGGTCGACGGTGGACGGTCGACTGGTGACCGGGGACCGTTGACTGGTCGCAGGGCGAGATGCCCGCCAGCCGAGGCCCGTGGGCTCATAGCCCGTCACGGTACGGCTCTCCAGCGCGCGCCGGAGCGAATCGGCCGTGGGCCAGCGGTGCTCGGGATCCTTCTCGAGGCAGCGCGAGACGGCCAGGGCCAGGTCCTCCGGTACGTCCCGGCGCTGGATGCGCAGGTCGGGCGCAGGCTCGGTGATCTGCTTCATCAGGATGCCGGCCACGGTGGGGGCCTGGAATGGCAGCTCGCCGGTCAGCATCTGGTAGGTCACGATGCCGAGGCTGTAGAGGTCGGAGCGGCCGTCGATCTCGCGCTCGCCCGCCGCCTGCTCCGGGCTCATGAACGACGGCGTGCCGATGGCCACGCCCGCGCCGGTGAGCGTGGCTCCCGACGAGGCGGAAAGCGCCTTGGCGATGCCGAAGTCGGTGACCATCACCCGGCCCCGCGTCCCCTCAAGCAGGATGTTATCCGGCTTGATGTCGCGGTGGATGACCGAGACGGCGTGGGCGGCCGAGAGCGCGTCGGCGGTTTCCTTCATGATGCGGCGCGCTTCGTCGGGCGGCAGCTTGCCGCGCCGCTTGAGCCGGGCGCCCACCGATTCGCCGTCCACATAGCCCATCACGAAGTACACCAGCCCCTGCCCGTCGCCGACGGTATGGATCGGGACGATATGCGGGTGGGAGAGCCGGGCCGCCGTCTGCGCTTCACGGGTGAAGCGCTCGCGGATGTCCTGCTGGAAGGCCAGCTCAGGCGGGAGCACCTTGATGGCCACTCGCCGCTGGAGCCGGTTGTCGGTGGCCCGGTAGACAACGCCCATGCCGCCCCGACCCACCTCGCCCTCGATGGTGTAGGCGTCACCCAGCGCATCCGCGAGTCGCGCGGCCAGCGGCTTGTCCAGGGGTGAGCTCATCCGATGATCGGCCCTCGAGGGCGAGTGAAGGTCAGCATCCGTCCGAAAGGCAACCACCCAATTTGTGCGCGAGCCCCGTCATGGGCAACAGAGAGGCGATTCCTGTACGGCGAGCCCGGCCAATGAGATTCGCGTGCCGAATCGTCGTGCCAAGATGGCATGAATCGTTGGCTCCGGCAGTGGGGCAGGGCGACTGATGCATCGTCGCAGGTCGCAAGTCTCAGGTCGCGTGCGACTTGCGACCTGCGACCCTCTCGTGGCACACCCGGTGCACCTATCAGGTCCGATTTACCGTAGAGACTGCCAGATCGCGCGCTTCGCGCACATGTTTCAGGCGACGGCCGTGATTGC
>DASSOW010000138.1:0-3491 GCA_035700175.1 Gemmatimonadales bacterium
CGGCGCGATGCCGATTTCGATGAGCTGGGCGATGCCGCCCCGGAGGGAAAACCGGAGCCCGCCGATCCAGTCGCCGATCTCGTTGCTCAGCACCAGATAGCGGTCATCGGACGGGCCGATCGAGGACTCGCTGGCTTCGCCTTCGAGCAGCTCGTGGAACCAGTGGCCGAAATCGTCGTCCTGGCCGATTTCCCGAATGATCAGTTCGCTCATGGTTCAGGAACCCGCGTTTCGGTCTGAATGTTTCCCGCTCGTCCTGCTGGATGCATTATTGGTGCCGGGCGCCGGCCGTGCCGTGCCCGTGCGCATGGGGGAGATGTGATGAGCGACGCAACAGACACACGCCACGCCGTGGCCCGCTGCATCTTCTGCGGCCGGCTCAACCGGGTGAACATGGCCCGCCTGGCCGACAAGCCGACCTGCGCGGAGTGCCACAAGCCGCTCAGGCTCGACCGGCCGATCAAGGTGACGGATGCGGACTTCGAGAAGGTGATCCAGGGGAGTACCGTGCCGGTGCTGGTGGATTTCTACGCCGACTGGTGCGGGCCCTGCCGGATGATGGCGCCCACACTCGACAGCTTCGCCACTGCCCGGACCGGCCGGGTGCTGGTGCTCAAGCTCGACACCGACGCCAATCCGGCCACGGCCCGGAAGTTCGGGATTCGCGGGATTCCCACGCTCATCGCATTCCGCGGCGGTGCGGAGTCCGGCCGGCACACGGGGCTGGCGGACGAGAGAGTGCTGGAGACGTTGGTAGGGTAAGCGGCGAAGCTGCCCAGATGGGCAGGATGGGCGAGATGGGCAAGATGGGCGGGTGATGCCGGGCGTGCGGTCACCCTGAGCGAAGCGAAGGGGCCGGGACTCACAAGTGCGCTTCGGCCCCTTCGGTCGCCACGCTTCCTCAGGGTGACATCCTGCCCATCATGCAGTCGGGCCAGTTTCTTGAGCGGCGCTAGTGATGTTCGCGAAGACGTCTCCGAATGCTCCAGATCAGGTAGCTCGCCAGCAGAGCCATACTCACCAGTTGGAATGGCTGCCGAAGTTGAGGCCTCACCGCGCCCACCGAGGCATAGCCTTGGACGAGGACCGCAACGCCGAGCACTACGTACGACAAAAGTGCCGCACGATCTCCGCGGACCCGAGTCACTGCGAGGGCGATCGTTCCGATTCCCATCGCCACGAGGAGCGTGCCGAACACGTGCCCTGGATTGGCCCGCCCCTTCGACATTATTTCGCTGCCGAAAACGAAGATAGCGGGCAGCAGTACAGCTACCGCGAAAGCCAGAAGTTCCTGGCGTTTGAATTGAGGTCGTGCCATGGTGTCCCTCCCGTGTCAAAAAAAGCTGCAAGCTTCGTTCATGGCGGCGTAGGTATTATCCACTTCGATGGCAGCACTGGCCGCGGCTGCCCACGCAAACGGATCTTCAGGCGCCACAACAACCTCAGAAAGCGCAGCCCCGTACAGTATCACCGCCAAGTCATAAGCTCCGACGGCTGCGAGGCAACCGTCTTGCGCCTTCATGGCCGAAATAGGTGTGCTCTGAGAAGTCGGGGCTGGCAGCGGCGTATCGCTGAACTCTGCCCCCAGTGGCCGGGTGTTTGGCCCGTCAGCCGCCAGAGTCACATGTGCGAGCGATCCGCCTTGCCAACTCGCCGTAATAGTGAGCCATCGGCCGCCCATCTCCTCCATCTTCACCTCCGTGACTCGACCATCTACGCCGCGAGTGACGGCAACGCGCGAAAAGCGGCCTCCTACTGCCGATGACGGCGAGAGCGTGGTGGTACCCGGGGTCCCTTCCCCCAACACATATAGCAGCGAGTCGATCCGCGCGCCCGCGCGCCGCATTGCCGGGTTGACGCGAGCATCCACGGTGATTTCGGGCTCGGCCGTACTCGACCCAACCGCGTCTTGTCCAAGCGTAACTGTTGAAAGCTCCGGATGTGCCTTGGTTGGCGCTGCGCCGATTGGCGTTTGTGGAGTGGTACTGTCAGCGCAACTGAGAGAGGTCAAACCGATGAGTAACACCAGCACCTTGACGGCATTGGTACGGTACCTCGGGGGGGGTACATCGCGGCCTCCTTTGACGAGAAAGGGTATTGCACGGATGCATTCTACTGTAGGCAGTGCGGAACTCATCCACTGTGTGGCTGCGTCGGCAGTTCGTCAAGCCTCCGCAACCAATCGGCTGCAAGATCGCTGATGCCGTATCTGGCGCGCCTCGGCCTGTGCAGCCGGCACACGGGGCTGGCGGATGAGAGGGTGCTGGAGATGCTAGTCGGCTGGTCGGCTGGACGGCCGGTTCTTACTGCCGGGCTCCAGCCGTCCAGCCGTCCAGCCGTCCAGCCGTCCAACCGTCCAACCGTCCAGCCGTCCAGCCGTCCAGCCGACCAGCCGACCAGCCGTCTAGCCGACTACAATCGCCGCCGCCCCCAGCACCATCAGCACGCCCCACATCGGCAGCGCAAACTTGATCCACTTTTCATAGGGCACCCCCGCGGCGGCGATGATGGCCATGAGTGCCCCGTTGGTGGGTGTCACGAACTCGCAAAGCCCCGCGCCGTACTGATACGCGAGCACGGTCACCTGCCGGCTGATGCCGAGGAGGTCGGAGGCCGGCACCAGGATGGGCATCGTAAGCACCGCCTGGCTGCTCACGCTCGGCACCGGCACATGGATCAGCGCCTGGACGCCCTGCATCGCGATGGCTGATGCCGTCGGTGGCAGGCCGGTCAGTGGCGTGACCAGGCCATGGACGATGGTGTCCAGCACCTGGCCCTGGTTGAGCACCACCGAGATCCCCTTGGCAAAGCCGATGACCAGCGCTGCCACCGCCATCTGGCGCAATCCCTCCCCGAACGCCTCGCTGGTGCCGCTGATGCCCATCCCGGCAAGCAGCCCGGCCGCAACGCCCATGATGAAGAACAGCGCCGCGAGCTCGTCGAATCCCCAGCCGAGCAGGTTGAGCCCGATGGGAAGCATGGCAAGGGTGGCGAGCATCATGACCAGGATCAGGTCGAGCCGCCACCCGTGCACTTCATGCTCGTGCTCGAGCACCAGCGGCTCGGCGGGGACGCGATGACGCCGGGCGTAGTAGACCGTGCCCGCAATCCAGAGCGCCAGCGCGATCGCCATCACCACCAGGCGAAAGGTTGCGCCCGAGCCAGGCGGCAACTGGGCCACCTTCTGTGCGATGATGACCTGAAACGGATTGATGGGGCTGAACGCGGAACCGACGGCGGCCGCGCCGACGCTCATGGCGCAGGCGGTCAACGCATCGAAGCCCAGGCCGCGCACCAGCAGGAGGAGCAGCGGGACAAACGCGATGATCTCTTCCTGCATGTTCTCCAGTGCGCCGCCCGCGGCAAACGCGAGGCACACGATCGGGATGACCAGCGCCTGGCGCCCGCCCACGGCGCCGATGAGCCGGCGGAGCGCCCGGCGCAGCGCGCCGGTCTGTTCCACCACGGCAAAGGCACCGCCGACCAGAAAG
>DASSOW010000139.1:0-5336 GCA_035700175.1 Gemmatimonadales bacterium
CAGCTCCTGGGCCAGGCCGGCATCACGGTCAACAAGAACACGGTGCCTGACGACCCGCAATCACCGTTCGTTACCAGCGGCATCCGGATCGGCACGCCGGCGCTTACCACCCGCGGCATGGGCGTTGAAGAAATGAAGCGCATCGCGGAGTTCATTGCCCTTGCGCTCGAACGGCAGGATGAGACCACGCTGCATGGCATCCGCCGCGAGGTCCACGAATTGACGGCGCTGTACCCACTCTACGCTGCGAGGCCGCGCGTCGCCGTATGAACGGACTGCAGTTCTCCGACAGCGTCATGGACCGGATTCGGCGGCAGGGTGGCCAGTACGACGAGCGCGCCTATCTGTTCGTGCTCGCCGCGGTGGAGTACCTTCAGACAGGGCTGGAGGCTCGGCGGCACGTGAGCGGCGCCGAACTCGCGTGGGCCTGTCACGCCTTCGCGCTGGAGCAGTTCGGCCTCATGGCGCAGACGGTGCTGGCGCACTGGGGCATCACGCGCACCGACGATTTCGGCCGTATCGTCTATACGCTGGTGGATGTCGGGCTGCTCGTGACCCAGCCCGGTGACCGCGAATCCGATTTCGCCGCGGTCTATGAATTTGCCGATGTGTTCGGCGGCCACTACGACTGGCAGGGAGTCCCCAAAACCGCGACGGGCTGACGGAGGGATGCATGGAGCAGCGGGAATGGCCGGTCTGTCAGAAGTGCACCACCGGGAGACTGATCCCCCTGTCCGACTATGGACGGGACGGTGCCTCAATCATGTACAAGGCGTGGGTCTGTACCAATCCCGAGTGTGGATTCAACATCCGCATCGACAACGGCGAAATCTCGATCGGCCGGACCATCGGGCACGGCGTGAAATAGGCCGCCCCGCGTGGCCCGGCCGCCGTCCATGACACCTCCAGTCCTGCCTGTCCTCGGCGCGGAGGATGCCGCTGCCTGGGACGCGCGCGCCAGCCAGGCGGGCATCCACCTCGCCACGCTGATGGATGCCGCCGGTCGCGGCGCCGCCCACGTCATTGCGGCTCGCTACCCGGACCGGGTCGCCGGCGGCGTCATCGTGGCCGCGGGCACCGGAAACAATGGCGGCGACGGATGGGTCGTCGCCCGCGCACTCGCGGCCGCGGGTGCGTCTGTCTGGGTGGCATCAGTTGAAGGTGAGAGATCACCGCTGTGCGAGAGCGTTTCGCGCCTCGCCATGGCGTCTGGCGTCCGTCTCCTTGCTCCGGACGGTCCCTGGCCCGGTGCGTCCCTCGTTGTCGACGCCATTCTTGGCACCGGCGCACGCGGTGCCCCGCGCGGTCCCGCCCAGGCACTTCTCGATCGTCTGCACGATCTTCGAGTTCCCATCATCGCACTCGATGGCCCCACTGGCCTCGATCTCGGCACCGGTGTCGTGCACGGCAGCGCCCGCGCCGATTTCTCCATCACGTTTGGCGGCCCGCGGCGCGGACAGCTTCTGGCGCGCGATGAGTCGGGCGCCGTCGCGGTGCTCGATATCGGCTTGCCGGCGCCCGACCCTGCCTGGCCTCGTCTGGTGACCCAGGACTGGGCTGCGCACCAGATTCCCGCATTCAAGGCGAGTGATCACAAGGGAACCCGCGGTCGGGTTGTCATCGTGGGCGGTGCGCCCGGGATGTCGGGCGCCGTGCGCATGGCTGCCCATGCCGCTTTCGCAGCTGGCGCCGGCTACGTCCACGCCGTCGCGCCCGTCGAGACCATTGAAGAATTGCGGCTGGCCGAGCCGGAGATCCTGACCCAGGAGTGCGACCTCGGCCCCGATCCGGGCGATGAGGTGCTGGCGCTCGTCGCCAAGGCAGACTGCGTCGTACTGGGTCCCGGACTCGGGAGGTCGGACGAACGGGTGCCATTCGTCCTGGCCATGGCGGGTGCGGCGCGCCAGCTCGTGGTTGACGCCGACGCGATTACCGTCTTTCAGGGGCGGGCAGACCAATTGGCGAAGGCGCTGGCAGGGAAGCACGCCCTTATCACCCCGCACCCCGGCGAATTCCGGACGCTGGTCCCGGACCTGGACGCGGAGCGCGAGATCGATCCCTGGGCTGCGGCCATGGATGCCTCGGAGCGGCTCGGTGTCGTCGTCCTGCTGAAGGGCGTCCCGACCGTCATTGCCGCACCCGACCGTTCGGCCTGGACCGTGGCCGCAGGCAACCCGGGCCTGGGCACCGGCGGCAGCGGCGACGTCCTGAGTGGCGTCGCCGGTACGTTTCTCGCTCAATTGCAGGAGCCGCTCCTCGTGGGTGCGCTCGCGGCCCAGGCCCTCTGTGATGCCGGCGACCTGGCGGCTCGGCGGCATACCGCGCACGCCATGCGCCCCGCCGATGTCATCGACGCGCTGCCGGACGTGTGGCGCGACTGGGAGCTGCGTCGAGCCGGGGTACCGTCTATTCGACCACCAGTGCTGTGGGAGCTGGCCGCGCCAGCCAGCATCTGAGATTCATAAATGACTTCATGTGGCAAGTCTTATCACAATATGTGGCAGCGCGTTAAGGAAATAGTAACCGTGGCGGCGGCGGCCTCGGTTGCGGCCGTTGCACCGACGGCCGCACAGGCGCCCACCCGCGACTGGCGGCCCAGCGACCGGGTGGTGGTGGGCGATTTTTCCACAATCACGTCTGTTGCCGCGGCCTCGGACCGCATCTACGCCACGTCGCCGGATCAGCTGCTCATCCGCCAGGCGCAATTCCGGGAGTGGGAAGGCACGGTCGATCCGCCGACACCCGACCTGCTCCGCGGTGTCTTTGTTGCGCTGGCTGATCCGCTGGACAATTCCCTCTGGCTGGCCCGGCCCGACGCGTGGATCCACTACGAACCGAACCTGCGACTCTGGACCACCGGAGCTGCGCCGGGCCGTATCAGCGGGATCGCGTTCGACCTCTCCAATCCGCTCGGCGGGCTGCTGCTGCGCACCGTGGGCGGGTGGTTCGAGGTGGCGCGCGGCGGAGCCACGGCAACGGCCGCGAGCGCGCCGGCGCAACCGCTCCTGCCCGTCAGCGCCCAGCAATTCTTGCGGAACCATCCGTCTGTGGCTGCGATGTCGAGCTCGTTTCTGCTCGATGGCAGGATGGCGCAAGCCGAATTCACGTCGGCGGCGCAGAGTTTTGACCGCTTGGGCTGGTACCTTGGCACCGCCGGGGCGGGGCTTTTCTACCTGCAGGAAGGCGCCGCCATTCCTGAGCGTCTCCCGTTCGGGGTGCTTGGCCCGTCGGTCACCGCCCTCTTCGCCGCACCGGGTGGCATCTGGGCAGCGAGCGAGCGGGCAGGCGGCAACTACGCCACGATCACCTACTCGTCATCCGACTTGCGTGACTTTCGCTACGTCCAGGGACCGCCTGCGACCGGATTGCCGTTTGCCACTGCGCGACGGGTCATCGGCATGGGGCGCTCACTGTGGCTCGCGACCGACCAGGGGCTGGCGCGGATGGATCCCGGATCGGGACGGGTCGACATGATCGACCGCGGGCGCGGGCTGCCCGACAGCCGGGTCTATGACGTCGTGTCACGACAAGGGTGGATTGGAGTGGCCACGGCGCGCGGGGCGGCGCGGGTATCAGACAGCCTTGAAGTCTTTCGGGTGGCGCCCGAGTTCAATGACCCCGCTTATGCGGTCTCCATTTCTGTGGACACGACGTGGATTGGCACCGGAATCGGAATCTTCTACACCGTGGGTCGCACGGGAGACCTGCTGCGCCCTGCTGGCACGGAGTCACCAGAGTTCCGTGAGCCAGTGGTGCAGATCAGCTGGCTGGGCGACACCCTGGTGGCTTTGGCGCAGAATCGACTCTTCTGGCGTGACAGCCGAGGGGCCTGGCACCATGATCCCGAACTCACTGGCGTTCTGGGCACCCTGCGGGCAATGCGCGTGGACGGACCGGGTGTGTGGCTCGCGGGCGAGAAGGGATTTGCCTTCAGCCGCCTTGGCTTCCCGGTTTCCCGTGTCTTCGGCATCGGTGACATTCCGGCCGATGCCCGGGACGTTGCCGTTGATGCGGATTACATCTGGGTGGCGACGGGCGACGGCCTGGTGCGCTTCGCTCGCGAGGCCATCCGCCCATGAACCTGTCGCTGGGCGAAGGCGCTGAGTTCGATCGCATCCGGCTCATCGCCGATACGCTTGGTACGGATGCGAACGGGCTGGGCGACGACTGTGCGGTGCTGCGCGTCGGGGACACTGGCATCGTGGTGAGCACCGATGCGAGTGTCGAGCATGTGCATTTCGAGCTCGCCTGGCTTGGCCTGGAGGAAATTGGTTATCGCGCCACTGCGGCTGCGCTGTCCGACCTGGCCGGGCAGGGCGCCGCCGCGCGCGGTGTCCTGGTGGCCGTGATAGCACCGGCGAACATTTCGGCGGACGAGCTCGCGAGCGTGATGCGAGGCGCGGGCGCCGCGGCTCGCGCCAGCGGCACGCAGGTGCTGGGCGGTGATCTCTCACGTGGCACGGAGTGGATGCTGTGCGCCACCGTCATCGGTGAGGCCGAGCGCCCAGTGGGGCGGCGCGGCGCGACGCCCGGCGACGGCGTATGGATCACGGGCACACTGGGAGGCGCGCGGGCGGCCCTCGAGGCGTTCCACGCGGGCCGGGTGCCGGACCCGGCGGCACGAGAGCGCTTCGCCGCGCCGTCGCCCCGGATTGCCGCGGGGCAGTGGCTCGCGGCGCATGGGGCCCGTGCCATGCTCGACCTGAGCGACGGCATCGCCTCGGATGCCGGGCACCTCGCCGCTGCGTCCGGTGTTGCGGTAGAGATCGTGCTGGAGGAGTTGCCGGTGCACCCGTCCGCGGTGGTGGCGGCGCTGGGTGCACGAGCCGAACCGGCAATTTTTGCAGCCAAGGGCGGGGAAGACTACGAGCTGCTGGTGGCCATGCCGTCGTCGTTCGGGACGGAAGACGCGCGAGCATTTGAGCGGGCCACGGACCTTACGCTTTCTCGCATCGGCTCGTGCCATCATGGGCATGGAGTGCGGCTCCTCTATCGCGGCAGCCGGCTTGCGCTCAAGGGGTTCAATCACTTCTCATGAAGCTCCTCAAGATTCCGTGGTACGTGCTGACGCTGGTGGCGCTGGTGGTGTGGTATGGATGCGTGTGCATTTTTGCCGGACTCTTCCGCGTGAAGCACCGGCCAGGCGGCATCTATGATCGGGCTGGCCGCGGCTGGGGCCGGTCGCTGCTGGCCGTCAACGGACTCCGCGCGCGGGTGGAGGGGATGGAGCGGATCGAGCCCGGCCGAAGCTATGTCTTTGCCAGCAACCATACGTCATTCGCCGATATCTGGGTGCTGTTTGCCCACCTGCCCGGATCGGTCCGCTTCGTCGCCAA
>DASSOW010000140.1:0-12098 GCA_035700175.1 Gemmatimonadales bacterium
CTGGAGGACGCCAGCACGAAGGCGCGGCGGGAGTTCAATCGGCGGCGCCGTCGGCTGCGCGAGCGGCTGGATGATGGGGTGGACGCCGTGAAGGAGCGGATCGCGGAATACCGCTGACGGGTCGCGGGTCGCGGGTCGCGCGCGAGGGATATCGCGGGTTGTGTAGGGGCGGCCCGCGGGCCGCCCCTACAATGTCTGCCCCTCATCGGTGGCATGCCGGAATATTCCGCGGGCCGCCCCTACAATGCCTGCCGCTCATCGGCGTTCGTCGGGATTCCCAGGGGCGTCTGTCCGTCTGTCCGCCTGTCCGCCTAGAGAATAAAATCCATCCCATCCTCCACCCGCCGCACGAACGCCGCCAGTAATCGCGCGGTGCGTTCCAGATCGTCCAGCGCCACCATCTCGTTGGGCGAGTGCATGTAGCGGTTGGGTACCGAGACCAGCGCCGTCGCGATGCCGGCGCCGGCGTTGAAGATGGATTCCGCGTCAGTTCGCGTGTCGCGTCCGGCGGCTTCCAGCGAGTAAGGCACGTTCTCCGCTTCCGCCGCCTCGACCAGCATCTCGAACACCGCCTCATTCACCGCCGCGCCACGCGAGAGTACCGGCCCTCCGCCAAGCTTGTAGTCCCCGTGCTTCCGCTTGTCCATGCCGGGGCAGTCGGTCGCATGGGTCACGTCCACCACCACGGCCACGGTAGGGTTGAGCCGAGTGGCAAGGGGACGAGCGCCGCCGCCCGTGGCCGAAATCTCCTCGCGCGATGTGGCGACAGCGCTCACCGTAGCACTCGGCCGCTCTGGTGCCAGCAGCCGCAACGCTTCCAGCACCACGAACGAACCGATCCGGTTGTCAATGCTCCGGCTCACCAGCCGCCCGTTGGGAAACTCGAGCACGCTCGACGCCAGCACGCCAGGGTCGCCGATCCGCACCCGCGCCAGCGCTTCTTCCCGGTTGGCTGCGCCAATGTCAATCCAGAGATCTTCCACCCGCGAGACCCGCTCGCGGTCGTCCTTGTCCATGAGGTGAATGGCCTTCTTCCCGATCACCCCCACCACCCGTTCCTTCCGGCCCAGGATGAGTACTCGCTGGCCCACGAACACCTGGCTGTCCCAGCCGCCGATCGTGTCGAAACTCAGGAACCCTTGCTCATCCACGTACGAGATCATGATGCCAATCTCGTCCATGTGCCCCGCGAGTACCACGTGCTGCTTGTCGCCACCCTTGAGCGTTGCCCAGGAGTTGCCGGTGGCATCCGCGCCCACCTCGGCGCCCAGCTTGCCCGCTTCATCCCGCCAGCGCCGAGCCGGTGCACGCTCGAAGGCGGACGGGCCCGGCAGGTCCAGCAGTTCCTTGAGAAACGCGAGCGACTCAGGGCGCACGGGAGGCCATCACTTTCTTGACTCGGGCCCGGAGCTCCTTCATGAGCTCCTGGCCGGTTTCAGTGGATGTCGCCGCCCACTCAGTGTGACGAAACGTCCGGGGGGACGACGCTTCTCGGATTTCCCGGAGCCATGGTTCGGCCCGGGCGAACAGCAACAGCCCTTCGACATTGTTCTCGATCAGGTAGCCGGGATGGACAATCCCATGCCGGGCCATGCCGAAGACCATCTCCCAATAGGTGGTGGTCTGGCGCCAGGCTGAATTCGCGGGATGCGTGCGCGGGATCAGGGCGCACGCCTCCTCGGCGCTCTTCGGCCAGTAATCCCGGTACATGGCTTCGCGCGCCTCGCGCATCCGCGCTTCGCGGCGCAGTTCGTAGAGCTTCAACACCAGTTCGGCGTCGTGATGATCAGGCAGGTCCTTCATCAGCGTCATGGGGCACTCCGCGCCGAGTCGCTCAGGCGACCGGGCGACAACAGGATGAACATCAGCAGGCCGAGTCCGACCCAGACCAGGCCCATCCAGTCATGAGAGAGGAAGATGGTCACACAGGCCACCAGGCAGGCCGCCTCGACCAGCGCCCAGCTCATGATGGCACCGGGCATGGCTCGCTGCCACCAGGCATCGTCGGTCTCGCCCGGGTGGCGGGCCGGCATCCGCCGGCGGAGGAGGTGGGCAGCGAGGAAGCCCAGGACGGAGACGACCGGCAGGATGGCGCGAAGGCTGGACATGGGTGCCGGAATCCTGCCCGGTGCAAACCAGGCAACCACGGCGAAGAGCGTGACTCCCGACATCAGGGCCAGATGGATGAGCCGGGCGGCCCGGGCCGGCGGCAACTGGCTGGTGGAGCTTTTTGGGTGCATAATGGAAGGGCAAGGGTTGCCGCAAAGTAGGCCCATGGGGCCGGGGCGTCCAGCGTCGCAACATGGGCGTGATGGCGCTCACTGTGCGTGTTTCGATTTGCGGCTACCCTTCAACAGCAGGACAGTTCACCGAGGCGTCCGGGCGCCCGGCGCCCGTTTCAATTCTGTTCCGCGGAGGAATCCAATGCTTTGGACCATCTTCGTCATTCTGCTCATCCTGTGGCTGATCGGCGTGGTCACGGCGAACACGTTTGGCGGCTTCATCCATATCCTGCTCGTCATTGCCATCGTGATCGTACTGATCCGCGTCATTTCGGGACGTCGGCCACTCTGACCCCCTGTCCCCTCGCGGAGGCCACATGAAGGTCGCCACACTGGTGGGAATCCTGCTCCTGATCCTTGGCATCATCGGGTTCGTGGCCGGCGGATTCTCGTTCACCAGGAACAAGACGGTGATTGACGCTGGTCCCGTTCAGGTCACCGGCAAGTCGAGGGAACACGTACCGCTCTCACCCATCCTCAGCGGGCTCGCCGTGGTCGGCGGTATCGTGTTGATTGTGGCGGGAGCTAAGGGAAGCAGGGGTTAGGGATTAGGGGTTAGGGGTTAGGGTTTGACGGAAGGGGTCGGAACTCATCTCGAGTCCCGACCCCCTTTCTCTAGTCCCTAACCCCTAACCCCTAACCCCTAACCCCTAACCCCTACCTCGCATTCTCCCCTCCGTACTGGGCATCCTCGCTCGCGATGTCCCCCGCGCTCGGTACGATCACGCCATCGCCGCCAAGGGTGCGAAAGAGCTCCCACTGCTGCTGCCGGGCCACCCAGGGCTTGGGTCCATTGTACATGAGCGAAATGAGGAGCACGCCCTCGGGGCGGCCAAGGTAACCGGTGACCGTCGCCACGTCCTTGAGCGTGCCGGTCTTGGCCCGCACCACGCCCTGGTCGGGGAAGCCGGCCTTGAGGCGCTTGAGGGTGCCGGTGCCGTTGGCCGGCAGGAGCTGGGCAAAGTCACGCCCGCCCTGGGTCAGCGGGAACTTGGCCAGGTATTCCACGAAGGTGGAGGGCGAAACCCGATCCTGGCCCGAGAGGCCGCTGCCATCCACAAGGGCGACCTCCGCGCTCGGCCCAACCACGCTCTTGATATGATCTTCCAGCGCCTGTGGCGCCTGCGGTCCCCGGCCAGCGGCCCACTGCAGGATCAGTTCAGCGCCGATATTGAGGCTGCGCCGGTTCACTTCGCTGGCCACCGAATCGAGCGTGGGCGAGGTGACCTCGGCCAGCACCCGCTCTTCCTGCTTCGCCTTGGGAGCAGGCAGCCCCTTTTCCTGCCAGTCGATGCCGGCCCGGTCGAGCGCTGCAGCCCAGACCGCATGCAGCACGGCGGTCGGCTTGTGCGCCGTCACGGCATAGGTACGCGACCCGGCGCGTGAGCCAATTGTCCCGCTCAGCAGCCAGGACCCGTCCGACTGGGCGGACAGGTGCAGGCGGTTCCGTCGGCCCGCGACGGTCTTGGCACTGATGCGAAGAAGCGAGCCGACACCGAGCGGCTCGGCGCTCATGAGTCGCACGCGCTGGCCAGACTGGGTACCGGGGCGGACCACGAAGGTCACGACATTTTCGTTCAGGGTGACGGGGCCAACCAGCGGCGCGAAGAGGTGACCGCGATGCCGCGTGGGCCAGACGTCGGGCCAGACGGCGTTGGCGACACCGGTCGAGCTTGTGACGTCGAGCGGTCCGCTCAGCCGGCGGATGCCCATGCGGCGAAGCTGGGACGCGAGGTCGAAAAGCGACGGCCCGGCGGCGCTCCCGCGCTCCAGGGTCACGTCACCGTTCAGCTCGAGCGCCCAGTCGCCGACCCAGCTGCCGGTCGTGGAGTCAACGTAGCCCTCGCCTACCACGCGGGTCGGGCGCTTGGCATCGCCGCCAAGAACACTGCGGGCGAAGCCGGTAGTAAACAGCTTGACGGTAGAAGCGGGGATCAGCTCATCGTCCGCGTTGTTGCTCCAGATGATGCGACCGGAGCGGTCGGCAATGGCAATGCCCCAATGGCCGGGTGCAAGCCTTGACGCGGATTCCCACCATGTCGCTATGTTCTGCCGGACGTCCTGAAATGGCTCTGGGGCCAGCTGTGCTGGCAGCGCCCGGCCGACAAGACCAAGCGCCCCGGCAACCATGAGGCTCGTCCGGAGACGGTAAGTCGTTGTCACGACAGTGGAAACCTTTTCAATCACGATGCAAACGAGCCTCCCGGCTGCGGAGCGTATCCGCCAGCGGTTCCATGGATTTGGAGGGGTGGAGGGGGAACCGGCAACACGGAGTGCAAACACCGCACCACCCGAAAATGACAAGGGCGCGGCGTAAACTCAACCGGGGCAACGACGTTGCAAGACTGGACCTGCGGCGGCGCCGCGACAGAGCGGGGCGGGATGGGCAGCCCCACGCCCCACGCCCTACTTCAGCATTCCCTTCGCAATCGTCTGCAGCTGCATGTTGCTGGTGCCTTCGTAGATCGTCCCGATCTTGGCATCCCGGTAGTACTTCTCCGCCGGATATTCCTTGGAATAGCCATACCCACCGAACAGTTCCAGGCACTGGGACGTGATCTGGTCCGCCGTCTGGGAGCTGAACAGCTTGGCCATGGCGGCTTCCTGGGCGAAGGGCTGGCCCGCATCCTTGAGCCGGGCGGCGTTGTAGACCATGAGCCGGGCGGCTTCCAGGTCGGTGGCCATCTGGGCCAGCTGGAACTGCACCCCCTGGAACTCCGCGATCGCCTTGCCGAACTGCTTCCGCTCCTTCACATACGCGGTCGCGGCGTCGAGCGCCCCGCGCGCCACGCCCAGCATCTGGGCTCCGATGCCGATGCGTCCCTCGTTCAGCGTCTCGATGGCAATCTTGTAACCCTGGCCCACCGGTCCCATCACGTTCTCCACCGGCACCTGGCACTGCTCGAGGATGAGTTCCGTGGTGCTGGAAGCGCGGATGCCCAGCTTGTTCTCCTTCTTCCCGACGGAAAACCCGGGGAAGTCGCGCTCCACAAGGAAGGCGGTGATGCCCTTGTAGCCCTTGGAGAAGTCGGTGTTGGCAAAGACGATGAACAGTCCCGCCTCGGCGCCGTTGGTGATCCAGAACTTCCGGCCCGTGAGCTCCCAGTGGCCGTTCTTTTCCTCAGCCTTGGTCTCCAGGGCGAACGCGTCACTGCCGCTTCCCGGCTCGGAGAGAGCGAAGGCACCCAGCACGTCCGAGGTGAGGCGGGGAAAGAGCCGGGCCTTCTGTTCCTCACTGGCCCAGCGAAGGACGGCGTTGTTGACGAGGGTGTTGTGGACATCGACATAGATGGCGGCCGACGCATCGACCCGCGCCAGCTCCTCGATGGCCAGCATCGCCAGGAAGATCGACCCGTCGGCGCCCCCCCACTTCTCCGGCACCTCGATCCCCATGAGGCCCATCTCGAAGAACCTGGGGATGATCTCCTTCCGGAACTGCCCGGCGGCGTCCATCTCCTCGACATGCGGCCGCACTTCCGACTCCGCGAACTCGCGCACCGCATCGCGGAACATGAGTTCTTCCTCGGACAGCATCGTCAGCGGCTGGGTGGCGGTGGGGGTCGCGGTATCCGGCATGTCGCGGGCTCCAGAAGGGCGTGGGGCGTAGGGCTTGAGGCTTGGGGCTGAAAGCTAGAAGCTAAGCGCTGAAAGCTAGAAGCTGGGAGCGGAAAGCAGTAGCTCGATCCCCACGCCCCATGCCCCACGCCCTAGGCCCCCAACACCTCCAATGCCACCGGCACCCTCCCCAGCGGTGCGGAGACCTGCACGCCGGCCACCCGCTGCCGCACGGCGGCAAGCATCTCCCGCGCGATCGTGACTCCCTCTGCCAGCGCCGCCTCCTTGCCGTGCTCGCTGGCGCGGCGCATCCGGGCGAGCACGGCCTCCGGCACCGTGACCCCGGGGACCTCGTTGGCGAGGAACTCGGCGTTGCGCAGGGAGACCAGCGGCCAGATGCCGGCGATGATGGGCGTGCGGAACGATTCCACCCTGGCCAGGAACCGGTCCAGCTGCTCCAGGTCAAACACCGGCTGGGTCACCGCATACTCGGCCCCCGCATCCACCTTCCAGCCGAACCGGCTCATTTCCCGCTCGGCATCGGGCGCTGCCGGATTGACACCGACGCCAATGACGAACCTGGTGGCACTGCCGAGGTCGTTGCCGCCGGGGTCGAGCCCGAGGTTAAGCCGGCTCACGAGGTTGGTAAGACCGATCGAGTCAATGTCGAACACAGCCGTCGCGTCCGGATACGGCCCCATCTTCGGCGGGTCGCCGGTGATAATCAGCAGGTTGTTGAGCCCGCTGGCGGCGGCGCCGAGGAGGTCCGACAGCATGCCAAGAAGATTGCGGTCCCGGCAGGCGTAATGGACCACGGCCTCGAGTCCCACCTCTCGCTGGATGAGCAGTCCCGACAGCAGCGCGCCCATCCGGCTCTGCGCCCGCGGTCCATCCGGCACATTCACGGCGTTGACGCCCGCCGCCTTGAGCTCGCGCACCTGCGCCAGCATGGGTGAGGGATCCACCCCGCGCGGCGGGACGATCTCCACCGTGGTTACGAACTGGCCGGCGGCGAGCCGGGCGCCGAGCCCCGAACGCTCGGCGAGCGGCACTGCAGCGCGCACCTGCTCCTGGACCGCCGGTGCCATGGCGGTGAATCGGTGCCTGGGCGAGACGCTCTGTACGAAGCTGGCGATGGCCTTGATGTGTTCCGGCGTGGTGCCGCAGCAGCCACCCACGAGCCGAGCCCCCGCTTCGACCATGCGGCGGGCGTAACCCGCCATGTACTCCGGGCTCGCCATGTAGATCTTGCGGTCGGCCACTTCGCGCGGGAGGCCGGCGTTTGGTTGCGCGGAGATTGGAAGGTTCACCACGCCGGCCAGTTGCTCCACCGCCTCGAGCACTCCGTGCGGCCCCACCGAGCAGTTGACACCCACCGCGTCGGCGCCGAGCGCTGCGAGCTCGGGCCCGAAAGTGGCGGGGTCGGTGCCGTAATGGGTCTGGCCATCGGTGCCGATGGTCATCTGCGCAATCACGGGGAGGTCGGAGAGGGAGCGCACGGCACGGATGGCAGCGCCGATCTCCGAGACATCGCTGAAGGTCTCCAGGATAAACCCGTCCACCCCGCCATCGAGCAGTCCCCTCACCTGTCGTGCGAAGGCATCATGCGCCTCGTCCAGACCGAGTTCTCCGAATGGTTCCACCCGCACACCGAGCGGGCCGATGGCTCCGAGCACGAGCGCTCGGCTGCCGGCAGCATCCCGTGCCAGCGTGGCCGCGGTGCAGTTGATAAGCTCGGTCTCGCCGCCAAGGCCGCATCCCGCCAGCTTGAGCGGATTGGCGCCGAAGGTGTTGGTCTCGATCAGCTCCGCACCCGCCCGCACGTAGTCGCGATGAATGTCACGGATGAGATCGGGCTGGCGGAGGTTGAGCTCGTCGTAACACACATTGAGGAAGACGCCGCGGGCGTAGAGCATGGTGCCCATGGCGCCGTCCACCACGTGCACTCGGCCATCGTCGAGCAGGTCGCGGAGTGTCATCGCGCGTACCCGAGGTTGGGAGCGAGCCACCGCTCCGCGAGCTCCAGCGGCCATCCCTTGCGGCCGGCGTAGTCGGCTACCTGGTCCTGGCCAATCCGGCCGAGGCCAAAGTATTGCGACTCGGGCCGCCAGAAATAGAAGCCGCTTACTGATGCGCCCGGCTGCATGGCACAACTTTCCGTGAGCGTGATACCCACTTTCGGCGCATCCAGCAGCTCGAAGATCAATTGCTTCTCGGTGTGATCCGGACAAGCGGGGTAACCCGGGGCCGGCCGGATGCCCTGGTATTGCTCGTGAATGAGCGCGTTGTTGTCGAGCTGCTCACCTGCCGCGTAGCCCCAGAACTCCTTCCGTACCCGTTCGTGCAGTCGCTCGGCAAACGCCTCGGCGAGGCGGTCGGCCAGCGCCTCGATGAGGATGGCGTTGTAATCGTCATGCTCCGCCCGGCGCTCGGCGATGAGTTCCGCTGCTCCCAGTCCGGCCGTCACCGCAAAGAGGCCCACATAGTCCTGGGTGCCCAGCTCCTCTGGCGCCACGAAATCACTGAGCGCCAGGTTCGGTCGCCCGTTGCCTTTCTGCATCTGCTGCCGAAGGGTGCGGGCCACCTTCTCGGTTCCGTTGACCCGGAGCGCGATGTCGTCGCCGCGCGCCGCGGCAGGGAAGAAGCCGAACGCGGCGGCGGCACGCAGCCGTCCGCCTTCCACCAGCGAGCGCAGGACGCCCTGCGCATCGTCGAAGAGCTGGGTGGCGGCCTTGCCCTGCACCGGGTCCTTCAGGATGTCGGGATAGTGCCCCCGCATTTCCCACGACTGGAAGAACGGGGTCCAGTCGATCCGCTCCACCAGCTCGGCGAGCGGATAGTTCTCCAGGTGGCGCACGCCGAGGAACGTTGGTTTCGGGGCCGTGCGCGACCAGTCGGGCGTGAGCCGGTTGGCGCGCGCCTGCTCGATCGTTATGCGCGGCTCGGCGGCCCGGCGGCTCGCTCGTTCCTCCCGAAGGGTGCGGTATTCGTCGCGAACCTGGGCTGCGTAGGCCGACCGGTTTTCGGGGCTGAGGAGGCTGCCGACCACGCCCACCGCGCGGGACGCATCCGCGACGTGCACGGTGGGTCCCTTCCGGTACGCCGGCTCGATCTTGACCGCGGTGTGGGCGCGTGAGGTGGTGGCACCGCCGATCAGGAGCGGGAGCGAGAAATCCTCGCGCTCCATCTCGCTCGCCACGAACGCCATCTCCTCGAGCGAGGGCGTGATGAGCCCGGAGAGCCCGATGATGTCCACCTGCTCTTTTACGGCCGTCTCCAGGATCTTCGCCGCCGGCACCATCACGCCGAGGTCAATCACCTCGTAGTTATTGCACTGCAGCACCACGCCCACGATGTTCTTGCCGATGTCGTGCACGTCGCCCTTGACGGTGGCCATCAGGATCTTCCCCTTGGCCTGCACTTCACCCGATTTCTCCGCTTCCATGTAGGGCAGCAGGTGCGCCACCGCGCGCTTCATCACGCGGGCGCTCTTGACGACCTGCGGCAGGAACATCTTGCCGGCGCCGAACAGGTCGCCCACGACGTTCATGCCGTCCATCAGCGGGCCCTCGATCACGTCGAGCGGGCGAGTCGCGGCGAGGCGGGCTTCCTCGGTGTCTTCAACGATGTAGTCGGTGATCCCCTCCACCAGCGCGTGGCGAATGCGATCGCTCACCGGCAACGCGCGCCACGCGAGGTCGGGCCCGCTGCCCGACACGTTCGATGCCGCCGAGTCGGCGACCTCGAGCAGCCGCTCGGTGGCGTCGGGCCGGCGATTGAGCACAAGGTCTTCCACCCGGCGCAGCAGCTCGGGCTCGATCTCGTCGTACACCGCGAGCTGGCCGGCATTGACGATCCCCATGTCCAGCCCCGCGGCGATGGCGTGGTACAGGAAGACGGCGTGGATGGCCTCGCGCACCGGGTCGTTGCCCCGGAAGGAGAACGACACGTTGCTGATGCCGCCGCTGACCCGGACATGCGGCAGTTCGGCCTTGATGCGGCGAGTGGCGTCGATGTAGGCCACCGCGTAATTGGCATGCTCCTCGATGCCGGTGCCGATGGCGAAAACGTTGGGATCGAAGATGATATCCTCGGGCGGAATCCCGGCCTCGGTGAGCAGCCTGTACGCGCGCGTGCAGATGGCCACCCGCCGCTCAGCAGTCTCGGCCTGGCCTTCTTCGTCGAACGCCATCACCACCATGGCCGCGCCGTAGCGGCGGGCCAGGCGAGCATGTGCCAGGAACGGCGCCTCGCCCTCCTTGAGCGAGATGCTGTTCACCACGCACTTGCCCTGCACGCACTGGAGCCCTGCCTCGATCACCGACCACCTGGATGAGTCGATCATCACCGGCACGCGGGAGATCGCGGGCTCCGAGGCCACCAGCTTGAGGAACGTCGCCATGGCCGCCTCGGCGTCGAGCATGCCTTCGTCCATGTTGACGTCGATCACCTGCGCGCCGTTTTCCACCTGCTGCCGGGCGACCTCGAGCGCTTCTTCATACCGGCTGTTGAGGATCAGGCGGGCAAAGCGCCTGGACCCGGTGACGTTGGTGCGCTCGCCCACGTTGACGAAGAGTGAGTCGTCGTTGATGACCAGTGGTTCGAGCCCGGCGAGGCGGGTGGCAACCGGAATGACCGGTGGCTTGCGCGGCGTCTTGCCGCGTACTGCGTCCGCAACGGCGCGAATGTGGTCGGGCGTAGTGCCGCAGCAGCCGCCCACGATGTTCACCAGCCCATGTTCGGCCCATTCACCCATCTGGGTCGCCATGGTCTCGGGTGTCTCGTCGTAGCCGCCCATCTCGTTGGGCAGGCCGGCGTTGGGGTGTGCGCTCACGAAGATCGGCGCCACCCGGCCGATGTCGCTCACGTACTGGCGGAGCTGCTTGGCGCCGAGGGCGCAGTTGAGCCCGATGGAGATGGGCTTGGCGTGGGACACTGAGTACCAGAACGCCTCCGCCGTCTGGCCCGAAAGGGTGCGGCCGCTGGCGTCGGTGATGGTGCCGGAGATCATCACCGGCACGCGCTCCATGCCAGCCGCCACCAGCGACTCGATGGCGAAGATCGCGGCCTTGGCGTTGAGCGTGTCGAACACCGTCTCGATCAGCAGGAGATCGGCGCCACCATCGACCAGGGCGCGCGCCGCTTCTTCGTAGGCGGATGCCAGTTCCCGGAACGATGTGTTGCGCGCGCCGGGATCGTTCACGTCGGGTGAAATGCTGGCGGTGCGATTGGTGGGTCCCAGCACGCCGGCCACGTAGCGCGGCCGGGAGGGATCCTGGCGCTCGAACTCATCGGCCGCCTCACGCGCCAGCCGAGCGCCCTCGCGATTGAGCTCGGCCACCAGCGACTCGGCGCCGTAGTCGGCCTGGGCGATGCTCGTGGCGTTGAAGGTGTTGGTCTCGAGGATGTCGGCGCCGGCGGCGAGGTACTGCCGGTGGATATCAGCCACGATCGCCGGCTGCGTGAGTGTCAGGAGGTCGTTGTCGCCCTTGAGGTCACGGGGCCAGTCGCCGAAGCGCTCGCCCCGGAAGGCGGCTTCATCCAGCCGATGGCGCTGCAGCATGGTGCCCATGGCGCCATCGAGCACCAGGATGCGCTCGCGGAGCAGGGCTGGCAGTCGCGCCAGGCGCGAACGTCGATCAAACGGTGAGGGTACGGCAGGCTTCACTCTGGACTCCATATGACAACCGCCCGATGCCAAAACGGCCCGAGCGGACGCGTTTTAGCAGTTTGTTTAACGTGGCCGCAAGCTGCGCAAATCGCCACGGAATCGGATTGAGGGAATTATAGGGCCAAGGAGCCAAGAGGTCGAGGGGTCGAGGGTTCCTTCGCTGCGCTCAGGACAAGCTACGGGTCGAGGGTCGCAGGTCGCAGGTCGCAGGTCGCGGGTCGCCCCACGCCCCACGCCCCACGCCCCGCAGCTACACCCTCTCCTCCGCAATCCTTCTCACCAGATCGTTCCGCGTGGCGCGGTGTACGGCACGGATAATCGCGCGGTGACGGCGCGGGTTCCAGTCCGCGAGCACCTGCACCGCCAGCGCGCGCAGGGCATCTTCCGGCGCCATGGCGTGGGGCAACCCCGCTGATGCGTCGAGCTGCAGCTGGCCGTCATAGAGCGCCACTTCACGCAGCAGCGTTTCCGACTCCGGACTCTGCGTGGCCACGACAGCATGCATCAGCGCCATGGCGTGGGGCCACGTGGCACGCCGGCCGTGAATGAGGTCGCCCGCGAGGCAGCGCCGCAGATGCTGGTGAGCCAGG
>DASSOW010000141.1:0-2422 GCA_035700175.1 Gemmatimonadales bacterium
TCGTACTTGAGGACCGGGATGCCATTGACGTCCCCGTCGAACGCCCTGGCCTGGATGGCCTGCTGCATCCTGCTGAACGAGTGCACCGGGATCACCGTCGCCAGCTTGCCGCCGGACACGATGAACTCACCCGACGGATCCACGTCCACGCCGTGCGGTGACTTGGGCGTCGGCAGGAAGTACACCATCTCGGGGCAATCGGTCGGCTGCAGGACCTTGACCGTGCTGCCCCACTCGGTGCGTGCAATGCCGTCGTCGCCCATGACATTGTGGGCGTACCGCGCCGGCTCGCTCCTTGCCTTGCCGTCCGCCACGCACTGCTCGGCGCGCTTCCAGTTCACCGCGGCGATGTAATCCTTGTCGTTCTGCGAGGCGTTCACTTCCTTGAGCTCGGACGCCTGCTCGCTGTTGTACGAGGTGAAGAACGACCATCCCTCGCTCGGCCCCTTGCCGGCGTGGGACAGGTCATAATCGAAGCCGGGCATCCGGACCTGGAAGGCAATCGTCATGTGCCCGGTTGCGCTGTCCACCCGCGCAAAAGTCAGCAGGCCGGCAAAGTCCTTCTTGTAGTCGGCGATGGGCACGTCCCGCTGGGGCGTGGGCACGCTGAACCGGGTGGCCGCCACCACGTAGCGGTTGTCAGGCGTCACGAAGGGCGACGCGTGGTTGCCGGCCGAATTCGGGATCTCGAGGATCTCCTCGGTCTCGAATCGGGTGAGGTCGAGCCGGGCAATACGCGGCGTGTTGTTGCCGTTAATGAAGAGCCAGCGACCGTCGGGCACGCCGGCAGTCTGGGACAGCTGCGGGTGGTGCGCATCATCCCAGGGCACGAAGCCGAAACTGGTGTTCATCATTGCCTTGGTCTGCTCGGTATAGCCCCAGCCGTTCTCCGGATTCTGGGAGAACACCGGCACGTGGCGGAGCAGCCGACCAGAGGGCAGCCCGTAGACGCCCACCTGGCCGTCAAAGCCGCCGGAGAAGAAGGCGTAGAATTCGTCATACTGCCCCGGCGCGACATACACCTGCTGCGCCGCATCAGCGGCGGTGTCACCCAGCCGGGCCGTGGAACGTCCACACGCCGCCAGGGACAGCCCTGCAATCGCGAGCCCACCCACGAACCAGAGCCTGCTCCAATCCCCCCTCATGTACTGCCTCCTGCGGCCAGGCCGCCGATGTGATGCTTCGGGCCGGGATCAATCGTGATCCGCGGCCTCTTTCCTGATGTGTTCGACAATGGCGCGAGCGTCTTCTCGCGAGAGGTGCAGGTTCGGCATCTGGGTGGCGTATTGCGCCAGCAGCGCGCGCGCTTCCGGATGACGGGTGTACATCGTGTCGGGCGCCATGATCATGTTCATCACGTAGGTCGGCGTCCGGCGGGTGAGCACGTCACCCAGGGCGGGACCCACGTAGCGCTGGTCGAGCTTGTGGCAACTGCCGCACTTGAGGTCGAAGATGTCCTCGCCCCGCTCGGCCATTTCCTTGTCGAGCGGACCGAGCGTTATCTCTTCGGTGACGGGTCCGATCCCGTTCTTCACCTGGAACGGCGTGAGCTCCCCGCCGGCACCGGCCGAGGCTGTCGCGGCCCCGGAACTGGAGTCGTTGCCCTTGGCGCCGCAGGCGGCAAGGAGCAGGGCGGCGAGGAGGAGCAGGCAGTAGCGCACGTCAGGTCTCCGAGTTCGGGTCGCGTGAGTTGCGGGATAAAGAATGGCCCGCGCCACATGGCGCGGGCCTGAAGCCATCATGAAGCCTTCTTCAGCCGGCTAGATCGGCACTGTGAGGACCGCCGAGCCGCTGCCATGCACCAGGCGGCGGCCGACACTGCCCCCTTCCATTACTCCTGCAGGTCCCCCGCGATGGAATCCCAGCACCAGGGTGTGCGCGTCGAGCTCTTCGGCGGCGAGCAGGAGCTCCTCCACCACGTCCCCGCGGCGGACCTCCAGGGGGATGGGCACCTCGAACCGCTGCGACACTCCGGCGATGACCTCCTCCAGCCTGACGCTGCGCGCCATTGGGAGGACCGCCGTCATGATGCGTGGTTCATCGGGATGCAAAACCTCGACGGTCACGGCGTGCACCGGCTGGCCCAGCGTCGCGGCAAGACGGCACGCCGCCTCCAGCACTGCCGTGGAGTGGCGGGTCCCATCCACCGCGGCGACCACCGGCCCGTCAAGCACCCTGCCAGGCGGAATGAGCAGGCAAGGCACCCGCGCGCGGCGGGTAACCGAATCCGCGGTGTCGCCCACCAGCAAGCGGGCCGACTGGCTGCGCGGCGTATGGCCCACCACGATCAGGTCGGCGCCATTTTCCTCGGCGTGGCGCGGTACTTCGATGCCCGGGATCCCCTGCACCACGCAGCAGGTGGCTTCGACCAGGTTGCCGCTGTCGCGTTCCAGGGAGTGCTCGATATCGCTCAGTACGGTGC
>DASSOW010000142.1:0-4849 GCA_035700175.1 Gemmatimonadales bacterium
CAGCCGGTCCCAACGGGCATCGGCGCTGACCGGCACGCGCTCCGCGAGCACCCAGCGTGAAATCTCGTCCGCGTGCGCGGTAGTCGCGACCGAGGGCGCAACCTCGAGCCGCACGAACCCGTGCAGCAGGTCACGGCCCTCGAAGGGCCAGAGACGGAGGCCCCAGGCCACCACCGGTGCCTGTTCGCCGGCAGGCTGGAACATGCTGCTTCGGTAACCGGGCGGCAGGCGGAGGTAGCGGTCCAGGTCGTCGCCCTCGAACGGCAACGTGGCGTGGCTCTTGGAGAGGCCGATGGCGCGAGGATCGGCGGCAAGCGCGGGACTGGCGGCGAGGGAACCGTCAACAAGAATCCAGTCGTCCTGTTGCGACCGGAATCGATCGTACACCCTCAGCTCGAGGTTCCCGCGGATCCGGTCGACGAGGCGGCGCGCCAGCTCCAGGTCGCGAAGGGGGTGGGCCGGGCCATCGTCGTCGATCACCTGGCGCTCAATCGAGCCCAGCGCGCCGCCCGCGAGTGCCAGCGCCGCGGCCCGGCCAGCCACAAAGAGCGACCGCTCCTCGGCGACCGTGGTGAGGTGACGCTCTTCACGCCGCCGGATGGCAGCGGCGACTTCGGCAACCACGAGCGGTGACGATCCGGCATAGGCCACCACCTCGGACCGCTGCACACCATCGAGAAACGCGAGCGCGCCGCTGCACGGCGCGGCCGCACCGACGGGCCGAAGCTGCAGTGCGGTGCCTTCGATCAGGCGGGCTGGACGGACACGCGCGTCCTCCAGGCGGCCGGCCGCCTCCGGCATCGCCGAGGCGGCCACCAGCCCCTGGCTGGCGAGTGACTTCCGGAGCTGACTGCACTGAGCGCGGAACATTTGTTAGACTACCACTCCCCCGGAGCTGGCACCTGCACTGATCGAAGCATACGCAATCAGGAGAAGAGAATGCGCCTGTGGGCCGCGGCCCTTGCCATGCTGCTGCCGGCCGCCTTGGCGGCCGCCCAACCCCCCGATTCCACACCGCACGGACATTGGACCGCCAATGGCGAACTGTCGTTCACGGATATCGCCGGCAACAAGTCGCTTTCGCTGCTGACGACCGGCCTGGGCACCAAGCTGGAGAATGATACCCATTATGAATTGTCGCTGACCGGGTCCGCCCAATATGGACGGAGCGATGGCGAGGTGGCGGTGGCGAGCGTGAAGGGTGAATTCAACCTCCGCCTGCGGCCCACCCGGCGGATCTCACCCTTCGTGCGCACGACGGCAGCCCACGATGCCATCCGGAACCTGAACGTCCGGCTGTCGATGGCGGCGGGCGCCGAATTCAACGTCATTACCGACGGACCGAGCACGGTGACGGTGGGGCTGGCGATGCTGCAGGACTACGAATCGCGAGCGCTGCCGGAGGGAAGCACCGACCCGGCCAGCGTTTCATCCACCCGCTTCAACCTGCAGTTCCGGGGTTCCACGCCGCTGCGCCCGGGCGTGGAGGTGTCGCATACCTCGCAGCTCGAGCCGGTGGCGGGAAACCTCGACGACTACCTGCTCACGTCCAGGACGTCGCTCAAGGTCGCGCTCACGGATGCGCTCGCCTTCCAGACGTCGTACACGTTCAACCGCGATGCCACACCGCCACCCGGCGTGACGTATCGCAATGATCGCACGCTCACAACGGGGCTGGTGGTGACGCTCAAATAGAGTCGCAGGTCACAGGTCGCAGGACTTGAGACCTGCGACTTGCGACCACCACCATCCCTCACCCTTCCTCGAACTCCGGAAAGGCCGGCACGCCCGTGAGCCAGAAGCCGGCCACGTAGCCGTCCTCATCCACTTCGACATGCAGGTGATCGGCGATCCGGACGAGCTCCACCGGCCGTTCGTCGCCCACCCGCAGGTGGAACACCGTCTCGGTCGGGTCGGTGCGGACGCTTAACGTGGTATCCACTTCGACGGCGGAAATGCCGGGGCGCGAGGGACGCCGGGCGACCACCACCCGGCCGTCGGTGAGATGGGCCGGGACACTCAGGCCCGGGCGGGTGGTGACGTCCGGCCAGACCACGACATCGAGCCCGCAGATGATTCCGTCGCTCACTTCCACCACGGCCACGGAGCCCGCGTCATCGCTCAGCTCGAGCGTGCCGGTGAGCCCGCCGGTCTTCCGGTTGGCCTTGAAGGCGCCCGAGAGGATGTCGGTCTCCGGGTCCCAGCGCCACGCCAGGACAGGCAATTTCCCTTCAAGCGCCTCGATGTGCGCCTGGATGCTCACTTGGACGACCCCGCCGGCACATCGGCCTGGCGCTCGATGAAACGGAGCAGGCGGTCGAGCCCAGTGGCGATGGTTCGATCGCTCGCCGCATAGCTGAGCCGGACCCAGCGGTCATCCCCAAACGCCGATCCCGGCACCAGCGCCACGCCCTCCTCCTGCATCAGCGCTTCGCAGAAGGCCGCACCGCCCAGCGGATCGCGCTCGCGGATGCCGTCGACCCGGAAGAAGAAATAGAACGCGCCGTGCGGCTCGATGAATTCGATCCCGGGCGCATCAGCGCGGAAGCGCTCCACGATGCGATCCCGCCGGCGGCGGAAGGTGGTCACCATCTCCTGCACTTCGTGCTCCACCCGCTCATCGCCGAATGCCGTGGCAGCTGCCCATTGCGCCGGGTGATTGGCGCCCGTCGTGGTGTGTGACTGCAGGGCCGCCATCGCCCTGGTGACACGCTCCGGTGCGAGGGCGGCGCCGATACGCCATCCCGTCATGGCGTACGCCTTGCTCGCACCGGCGATGATCACCACCCGCTCCAGCAGCTCGTCCGGCAGGTCGAGCAATGACGGTGCCGGTCCCGACCCGTAGTAGATGCGCCGGTAGATCTCGTCCGAGATGATCCACACCTGGTTGTCGCGCGCCCACTCGGCAATGGCGCGCAGCTCCGGCAGCGTGTACACCGAGCCGGTGGGATTGCAGGGTGAGCAGAGGATCAGGCCCTTGGTGAGCTTCGAATGCGCCCGGTCCAGGTCCTTGACGCTGACCTTGAGGCCCCATTCGATATCGCCCGGCACCGTGACCGGCTCCGCCCGGGCCAGGTGCACGATCTGGGGATAGGAAACCCATGCGGGCGTGGGAATCAGCACCCGGTCGTGGGGACCGAAAAGCGTGAAGCAGGCATTGAACAGCGACTGCTTGGAGCCGGAGCTGATGATGATGTTGTCGGCGTTGACCGGCCGGCCGCGCGACAGCGTCGACAGCTGGTGGGCAATCGCCGTCTTGAGTTCCGGCAACCCGGCATTGGGCGGATAGCGGGTGTAGCCCTTCCGGATGGCCTGGATCCCGGCCTCGGAGACGGCGGCGGGCGTGTCGAAATCCGGCTCGCCCACGCTCAGGTCGTACACATCCTCGCCAGCGGCCTTGCGGCGCTTGGCCTCGGTGGCGATCGCGATGGTTTCGCTGGCCTTGAGGTGCTGGAGATTGAGCGAGAGCGGATCGGGCATCAGGAAATCCGAAGGCGTATGAATCGGCGCGAGCGTGAACGCGGGAAAGCTCCAAGTGGACGACGTAGATGTCAACTCGGATGGCGGTCGCAGGTCTCAGGTCCCAGGTCGCGAGCCTCATGACCTGCGACTTGCGACTTGCGACCCCCTTGCTACCTTCCGCTCCATTGAAAACCGAGGAACCTGTGTCTGCATCCGTGGATTCGCGCCTGGGCGAGCCGGTCGTTGCGCGCGGCAACAACATGGTATTTCTGGCACCGCCCTCGCCGGCGTGGGCGGCTCCCGTGCTGGACGGCATCGCGGCCCGGCTGCGCGAGGGTGGCCGCGCGCTGCTGCTGGCGCCGCGTGAGTCGCTCGATGCCTGGGCAGCGCAGGTTTCCCGGCAATTGGGCGACAGTGAGCTCCGATGGCACGCGGCGCGGGGTGAGGCTCGCGCCATGCGGCTGCTTCGGGCCGACCAGCTTCAGCTGCTCATCGTTACCCCGGAATCTGCACTGGCGCTGGTGCGCCGCAGCGCGCTCAAGCTCGAGGCCATTACCTGTACTGCCCTGCTCTGGCCGGAGCGGCTGGCAGATGACGTACTCGAGCTGCTGCTCCAGGACCTCCCCAAAGAATCCCAGCGTGTCATCGTCTCGTCGCGCAGCGATATCGCGACGGGGCTGGCCGAGCGCTACGCCCGGAAGTCGGTCACGTCGGGTCCCCTCGCCGATGCGGCGCCACTGTCGGCGTCAGGTCCCATTCGCGTCGCAGCCACTCCGTGGGGCAGCCGAGCCCAGGCCGCCGCACAGGTCATTGAACTCCTTGACCCGCAGGACCCCGTCGTTTTTGCCGCGGACCGGGGCGCCGAGGCCGAGCTGCGACGCGCCGTCGCGCCCGGGGTCGCGCCCCTCGTTACGGAAGCACCTGGGTCGGCCAGCCTGATCATCGCCTGGGATCCGCCAACGCCGGAGCAGTATGCCCAGCTCAAGGCGGTGGCCGAAGTCGTGATGCTGGCCCCGCCCGGCGCTGAAAGCTGGGCCAACCGGTTGGGAAGCCTGGTGCGGCCGCTTCGGCTGCCCGGATTCGTGGACGACGCGGTGGCGCGAGGCGCCGCGGCGCGCATGGAAATCCAGCGGGCACTGGAAGACCGGTCGCTCGATGCCGAAGCGATGATCCTGGCGCCGCTTTTCGAGCGCTACGATGCATCACGGGTGGCGGCTGCACTTCTGGCGCTCTGGTCGGCCGCTCGAACCACGTCCGAGGCGGCCGTCACTGCATCACCCGAGGCGGAGCCCGCGACCGCTCGCATCTGGGTGAGCGTGGGCCTGCGGGACCAGGCCACGCCGGGCGACCTGGTGGCGGCACTCGTCAAGGAACTGGGTGTGGATCG
>DASSOW010000143.1:0-5564 GCA_035700175.1 Gemmatimonadales bacterium
CACCGGCTTGGCCGTCCCGTCAGACACCATGTAGTAGCCCAGCTCCCCCTTGGGGTTTTCGATGCCCATGTAGGCTTCGCCGGCGGGCGGCTTGACGCCTTCCATGACCTGCTTGAAGTGATAGATCATCGCTTCCATGTCACCCATCGTGCGGGACTTGGGCGGCAGGATGACCCGGGGGTCATCCACGTTGATCGGTCCCGGCTTGAGCCGGTCGAGCGCCTGCTCCAGGATCCGGACCGACTGGGCCATCTCCTCCATGCGCACCCGGTAGCGGTCATAGACGTCACCGTGCTCGCCGATCGGCACGTCGAAGTCATACGTCTCGTAACCGAGGTAGGGGCGGTCCTTCCGGACGTCGTAGTCCACGCCGCTCGCGCGCAGCATGGGACCGCTCAGCGAGTAGTTGATGGCCTCGTCATAGGTCATCACGCCCACACCCTGCGTGCGTCCGCACCAGATGGCGTTGCGGGTGAACATGGTGTCCACCTCGCGCAGCGTCTTGGGGAAGGTCTGGCAGAATTCGCGGAGTCCCGCCTCCCAGCCCTCCGGAATGTCGGCCATCATGCCGCCAACGCGGGTGACGCTGGGCGTGAGCCGGGCACCGGTCCACGCTTCCTGGAGATTGTACACCCGCTCGCGTTCCTGGAACGACCAGAGGAATGGGGTGTACGCGCCCAGGTCGATGCCCGTGGTGCCCAGCCAGACCAGGTGCGAGATGATGCGGCTCATTTCGCAGGCGATGACCCGGAGCACCTGGCAGCGCTCGGTGACCTCGATCCCCATGAGCTTCTCGGCGGCCATGGCCAGGCAGACGTTGTTGGCCATCGGCGCCAGGTAATCGGTCCGGTCGGTCAGCGGGATGATCTGGTTGTAGGTGCGGTACTCACCCTGCTTCTCGAACCCGGAGTGCAGGTAACCGACGTGCGGGATGCAGCGCTTGACCGTCTCGCCCTCGAGCTCGAGCACCAGGCGAAGCACGCCGTGGGTGGCCGGGTGCTGGGGCCCGATGTTCACCAGCAGGTGCTCTGCGCCGAACTCCTCGTCGAAGCCGCCGCCCTCGCCCGCCAAGCCGAGGGCCACCCGCTGCACCCGCCCCTCGGCGTCAACGCCGGGCGTGGCCAGTGACATCTCCACCGTGCGTGTGCTGCTCACTTCAGGAACCCCCGCTCGCCCCGGGCGAGCCGCTCCTGCATGTCCTTGGGCAGCTCCCCGAACGCTTCGGCAATGGAAAGCTCCTCGAGCGAGTAATGCGCCTCGGGATTGGCCGCGAGCGCCTGCCGGGTCTGCTCGGCCCGGCTGAAGTGGCCGCGCAGCGGGAAGGATTTCCGCAGCGGATATCCCTCGGCGTACGTCTCCCACATCAGGATGCGGCGAAGGTCGGGATGGCCGGTGAAGCGCACGCCGAACATGTCGAACACCTCGCGCTCCAGCCAGTTGGCGCCCTTCCACAGGTCCCACACGCTCAGCACCTCGAGCTGGCTCTCATCCGGCAGCGCCACCTTGATCCGGAGATCGGCCTTCCGGCGCAGCGAGCGCAGCTGGTACACCACCTCCAGTGGTCGCTCCGGATCCCGGTAGTCCACCGCCGTGATGTCGGTGAGGTAGTCGAATTGCTGGCCCGGGGTGTCCTTGAGCCACAGCAGGATTTCGTGGGCACGCGCCCGCGCGACGTAGAGGATAGTGTCGCCGCAGGAGACTTCGGCCCGCTCGATGGCATCACCGAACTGGGCGCGGAGCGCCGCCACCGAGGGCGACACGGCGGAGGCAGAAGGAGCGGTCACGGTCATGAGGAACGGGTCTGCGAGACGGAGTTGCCAAACGGCTCGGAGAGCTCGTCGATGCGCTCCGGCGGCAGGAAGAGTCCGTCAGGCCCCACCAACTGCTCCTCACGCAGCGTCGGATCGGCCACGGATTCGCCCCGGATCTTCTTCTGCAGGAGGAGGATGCCGTAGAGCAGCCCCTCAGGCCGTGGCGGACAGCCGGGAACGTACACGTCCACCGGGATGATGGTGTCGATCCCCTGCACCATCGAGTAGTTGTCGAAGATGTTGCCGGTGGAGGCGCACGCACCCATGGAGATGCACCACTTGGGCTGGGGCATCTGGTCCCAGATCCGGCGGATGACCGGCGCCAGCTTGAACGGCAATCGGCCGGCACAGATCAGCACATCAGCCTGCCGGGGCGAAAAGCTCTGGCGTTCCATGCCGAAGCGGGCGATATCGAACCGGCTGGCCGCGGTGGCCATGTACTCGATGGCGCAGCAGGCGGTACCGAAGGGCATGGGCCAGAGCGAATTGGCGCGGGCCCAGTTGGTCAGGAAATCCAGCCGCGTCGTCACCCAGTTGGGTGACGCGATGGACATGGTGGTACCGGCGTCCACCCGGTCGGGATTACTCAATCCCATTCGAGTGCCCCTCGCTTCCAGATATAGATGTAGCCCACCGCGAGGATGATGACGAAAACCAGCATCTCGACGAGGAGCAGCCCCGCGATGTCGCGCAGCTGCTGGAACGCGACCGCCCAGGGAATCATGAAGACGGTCTCGATGTCGAAGATGATGAACATCATCGCGACGAGATAGAACTTGATGGAGAAGCGTTCGCGGGCGTCGCCCAGCACCGGCATGCCCGACTCGTACGGCGCCTGCTTGACCGGAGTCGGCCGGTACCACGACAGCACATGTGACAAGCCAAGCATGAGAATCGCGTTGGCGATCACGAAGGCGAACAACAGCAGGATGGGGATATAGGGCTGAAGCATGGGCCCGTT
The DNA here is from genome assembly GCA_035700175.1 of Gemmatimonadales bacterium. Lineage (GTDB taxonomy): Bacteria > Gemmatimonadota > Gemmatimonadetes > Gemmatimonadales > GWC2-71-9 > CAMLHP01. Next base: position 2,773 of record DASSOW010000143.1, read on the forward strand.
CGTGAGAATTTTCACAAGAAGCCTCCCGAATCTACACCCGCCCCTGAGCCGATTCAACCCAAGCCCCGGCGTCACATGCCGTTACCTGACCCACTATATTCCCCGCCTCAGCCACTGCCCAGACCCGAGCCGAGGACGCCGATGTCGATCAAATCCGACCGCTGGATCCGCCGAATGGCGCTGGAGCAGCAGATGATCGAGCCGTTCGTGGAGCAGCAGGTGCGGGACGTGGACGCCCGGGGGCGGCGGGCCATCTCCTACGGCGTCTCCTCCTACGGCTACGACATGCGGGTGGCGCCCGAGTTCAAGATCTTCACCAACGTGCTCTCGGCCGTGGTGGATCCCAAGGAATTTGACGCCAGGAGCTTCGTCGAGTTCGAGGGCGACATCTGCATCGTCCCGCCCAACAGCTTCGCCCTGGCGCGGTCGGTGGAGTATTTCCGAATTCCGAGGAATGTGCTCACCATTTGCGTGGGCAAGTCCACCTACGCCCGCTGCGGCATCATCACTAACGTGACGCCGTTCGAGCCAGAGTGGGAAGGCCACGTGACCCTCGAGATCAGCAACACCACACCGTTGCCGGCCCGGATCTATGCCAACGAGGGCATCTGCCAGGTGCTCTTTTTCGAGGCCGACGACGACGACGTGTGCGAGACCAGCTACCGGGACAAGAAGGGGAAGTACCAGGGACAGCAGGGGGTCACCCTGCCCCGCCTCTGAGCTGAGCAGGCCGCCCTCCCGGCGTGCGGCCCTTCCAGGAAGGACGTATGCGTACCATTGCTCTCAGTGCCGCAGCCTTTCTGCTGGCAGGCACAGCCGGCGCACAGCAACCAACCCGCGCGGCGGCACCCTCCACGCTCCGGCCAGCGGTGCTCGATACCGGCATCTTTGCCCATCTCGACCTCCCGCCCGGCAACCTGGTGCGAACCGCCGATGGCCGCCCCGGGCCGAACTACTGGCAGCAGAAGGTCTCCTACAACATCACCGCCACACTCGACACCGCGGCCAAGCGTCTCTCTGGCCACGAGCGCATCACCTACCAGAACAATTCGCCGCTGCCGCTTCGGCACATCTACCTGCAGCTGGACCAGAACCTGTTCAAGCGCGGCGCCACCGGCTCATTGTTGTTCCCTGCCGGCTCGCGCTTTGGCGGACGGAATTTTGACGGCGGGTTTGTCGTCACCAACATGAGCCAGGCCGCTCCCGCCCCTGCCAAGGGCAAGGCCCCCGCCGGCAAGCCGCTGAGCGGGCGGGTCGACGACACGATGATGTACATCGAACTGGCCTCCGAGCTTGCCCCCGGCGCCACCACGGTCATCTCGCTCGACTTTGCCTTCAATATCCCGGAGCATGGCGCCGACCGGATGGGGCGTGACGGCAGCCTCTACGAACTGGCCCAGTGGTACCCGCGCCTTGCCGTCTATGACGACATACGCGGCTGGAACACTGACCAGTACCAGGGCCAAGGCGAGTTCTACCTCGAGTATGGTGACTTCGATTATGCAGTCACGGTCCCGGCCGGCTACATCGTGGCGGGCACTGGGCTGGTGAGCAACCCGACCGAGGTCCTCACGGCGCAGACGCGCGCCCGGCTGGCCGCGGCGCGCACCAGCGACACTACCGTGCACATTGTGACGGAAGCGGAGCTTGCCAACGGCTCAGCTCGTCCGAAAACCACCGGCACGCTCACCTGGCGCTTCTCGGCCAGAAACGTGCGAGACGTGGCCTGGGCTGCGTCGCCCGAGTTTCTCTGGGATGGCCAGGGCTACGACGGCCATTACGCCTTTGCCTACTACCGGCCCGGCGCGCAGGACCTCTGGCACGAAGCGGCCAAGATGGCCGCCTTCTCCATCGAGGAATACAGCAAGCGCTGGCTGCCGTATCCCTATCCGCAGATCTCCGCGGTCGAGGGACCCATCTCCGGCATGGAGTACCCGATGGTCGCCATGGAAACCCACAGCGACTCCCGGGAAGATCTCTACAACGTGGTGACGCACGAGATCGGTCACATGTGGTACCCAATGGTCGTCGGGTCGAACGAGCGTCTCTATGCCTGGATGGACGAAGGCTTCAATACCTTCATCAACACGTTCTCGGAAGAGGACTACTTCAAGCGCGATGACTCGCGGGTCCGCACCACCGAGGAGCAGTTCGTCCTTCAACTGGACCAGCAGGCGACGGCACAGCCGATCATGACGGCCGCCAACCGCTATCGCAACAACAACAACCTGGGCGAACTCGCCTACGTGAAGCCGTCGATCGCGCTGCTGGCACTCCGGAATCACGTGCTGGGCGCCGAAGTGTTTGACAAGGCCTTCGCCGAGTACACCCGGCGCTGGGCGTTCAAGCACCCGACGCCGGCCGATTTCTTCCGGACGATGGACGACATGTCCGGCCGGGACCTGAGCTGGTTCTGGAAGGGGTGGTTCTATTCAGCATCCGGCCTGGATCAGGCCATTGCGGGGGTCCAGCAGAGTCCTGACTCGTCGGGCGCGAATGACGTTTCCATCACGCTGAATAATCTCGGCCCGCAGGTCATGCCGGTGGAGCTCACGCTCACGCTGGCCGACAGCAGCACCCAGCAGGTGAAGCTGCCGGTGGAGATCTGGTACTTCGGCAACACCTTCACCACCGACGTAACGACGCCGAAGCCGGTGGTCCGCGCCCAGCTCTGGGGCACCGACTGGTTTCACGACATGAACCAGCGGAATGACGTGTGGACGGAATAGACGGGAAGACGGGAAGACGGGAAGACGGGAAGAGGGAGAGTCCTGGAGCTTCCTCCCGTCTTC
>DASSOW010000144.1:0-9966 GCA_035700175.1 Gemmatimonadales bacterium
CCCATTACCAGCATCATCGGCGCCGCGGCGCAGGTGCTGGCGAGTCTGATCACGATTATCGTGGTGGCGAAACAGTAGGGTCGCAGGTCGTTGGCTGCTGGCTTCTGGTCTCGAGCATCCAGCAGCCAGCAGCCAGCGACCAACTACGAAGCCCTGGTCGACCGCCGAGCTCCCGCCGTCGACCCTGTTTCCGCCTCCACCCCTTCCTGCCGCAAGCGCTCCAGCTGCCAGGTCTCGAGCCTGACGGTCACGTCCACCGATGCGCCGTCCTGTTCCCGCGTCATCACCTCACCCATGCGGTAGAGCTCGGCGAGCCGGGCGCCGTCGGCGGCAGGAAGCCGCACCCGCGCCGTGACCCGTCCCGCGCGTTCGATCGTCCGCAGCCTCGCCTTGAGTGCGTCCAGCCCCTCCATCCGCTGGGTGGTCGCAAAGACCGCTGCCGGGTACAGCTCGCGCACACGCGCCATCAGCGCGTCGGCGTCACGCACGACGTCCATCTTGTTGAACACGAGAATGACCGGACGCTCGGCCAGGTCGAGTTCGGCCAGGACCTTGTCCACCACCCGGATCTGTCCTTCCCAGTCGGGGTGGGAAGCGTCGACCACGTGCAGCAGGACGTCCGCCTCGCGCGCTTCCTCGAGAGTCGCGCGGAAGCTTGCCACCAGGTGGTGCGGGAGCTTGCGGATGAACCCGACGGTGTCAGTGATCCGGGCATGCGCTCCCTCGCCAAGGTCGACATCCCGGGTGAGGGTGTCGAGGGTGGCAAACAGCCGATCCTCGACGAAGACATCATGCGCGCCGGACAGCATGCGGAGAATGCTGGACTTGCCCGCGTTGGTATAACCCACCAGCGCAACGGAGAGCAGATCGTCGCGTCCCGCCCGGAGATTTTCGCGATGCCGGGCCACCGACTGGAGCTTGCGGCGCAACGACTGGATCCGCCGGCGGATGATGCGGCGGTCGGTTTCCAGCTGGGTTTCACCGGGACCGCGCAGGCCGATGCCGCCGCGGATACGCGAGAGGTGGGTCCACATTCGGGTGAGCCGCGGCAGCAGGTACTCGAGCTGCGCCAGCTCGACCTGCAGCTTGGCCTCGTGCGATCGTGCCCGGGTGGAGAAGATGTCGAGGATGACCTCGGGCCGGTCCATGACGCGGACCTTGAGGTCGCGCTCGAGATTGGCGCCCTGGACCGGGCTCAGCTCCTCGTCGAAGATGACCAGCGTCGCGTCGAGGTCCACCACCATGGCGCGGAGTTCATCCACCTTCCCTTCACCCAGCAGCGTGGCCGGGTTGGGCGAGGCAACCTGCTGCGAGAGCCGCCCCACGACCTCCGCCCCCGCGGTGTCCACCAGACGGGTGAGTTCTTCCAGGTGCTCCGTCAGGTGCCGAGCATCGTTGGAGCCCTTGCGGGGCGCTGCCACCAGGATCGCGCGCTCGATGGGCGCGCGCACATCAATCAATTGTCGGATGTTCCACCTGAGCCTGCTGGGGCCGGTGACGTGCCGCGGGTGAGCGGCGCGCGTCCCTGCCGGGTGAACGGAATGACCTTGTCACCGGCCGGAGTGGCCACGGTGACCTGGCCCCGCATGGTGTACGGAATGTCCCCGTATGAAAGGGCGCTGCGAAGCGCCGCCGACGCGCCAGTCCACGTAAAGCGGAGCGGCAGCACGATCCGGGTCGTGTCGCTGTTGCCGACCTGGAACTCGTCGTCGTAGGAAATGTCGCCCACGTGCGCGCTGTCCACGTCGAAACCCACCTGCAGCCGCGTGCCACGGAGCGAGAAGTGATTCGGGTTGTACACATCCACTACCAGATCCATCGTCCCGCCAGTGAGCCCGGCGCCGCGAAGCACCACCTGGTGCAGCTGCACATCGGGGTCCAGGATCGTGCTCGGGAAACTGGCGCAGCCGGCAAGAGCGACGACTGCGATCAATGAATGGCGCATTTTGTGACGCATGACTCGCTCCCAGGGGTTGGCGATTGAAATATAGGGTCGCCGGTCGTAGGACGTACGCCTTACGCCTTACGCCTTACGCCTCGCCAGTTCCTCCCACCACTTCATCCGCTCCGCAATCCGCTGTTCATGCCCAAACTGTCCCGGCTGGTAGAACCGCTGGCCCCTCAGCGGCTCGGGCAGGTATTCCTGCGGGATGTAGGCTTCCGGGGCGGTATGGGCGTACTGGTATTCCTTGCCGTAGCCCAGCTCCTTCATGAGGCGGGTCGGCGCGTTCCGGAGGTGCAGCGGCACCGCCTCCGCCGGATAGTTTCGCGCCGCATCCATCGCCGCATCCAGCGCCACCTTGGCGCTGTTGGACTTGGGCGCGGTCGCGAGATAGATCGTGAGCTCCGCGAGCGGCAGGTATCCCTCCGGCGGACCCAGCATCTGCCACGCGTCGCGCGCGGCCACTGCCATGCGCAGCGCATTCGGGTCCGCGAGCCCGATATCTTCGGCTGACATCGCCATGGCGCGCCGGAATAGAATCATCGGATCGCCACCGCCCTCCACCAGCCGGGACATCCAGTAGAGCGCACCCTGGGGATCACTTCCCCTGAGCGACTTGTGATACGCGCTCAGGATGTTGTAGTGCTCCTCGCCCGCCTTGTCGTAATGCGCGAAGCGACGCTGCAGCGCCTCGTGCGCCGCCGCGACCGTCACCGTCCCGCCTCGCCCCACGTGCATCGCCGCAGCCTCCAGGACCGTGAGCGCCCGGCGTGCGTCGCCGTCGGCTTCCTCGGCGATGAAGTCCATTGCCTCCGGCGCAGCGGTTACCTCGAGTGACGCCAGCCCGCGGTCCCGATCGGACAGCGCGCGCTCCAGCACGGCGCGCAGGTCGCCTGCCTCCAACGGCTCGAGCACAAACACTCGCGTGCGCGAGAGCAACGCCGGATTGATGGCAAAGCTGGGATTTTCCGTAGTGGCGCCGACGAGCGTGACGACGCCCTCTTCCGTCGGTGGCAGGAGGCTGTCCTGCTGTGCCTTGTTGAGCCGGTGGATCTCGTCGATGAAGAGGATGGTGCCCTGCCCCGAGCTGGCCAGCCGGCCGCGCGCGGCCGTGACGATTTCGCGAATCCTCGGCACGCCCTCCGTGACGGCGCTGAAGGGCTCAAATGCGCGGCGAGTAACGCGGGCCATGAGATGTGCGAGCGTGGTCTTCCCGCTGCCTGGCGGCCCCCACAGGATGATGGAGCCGGGCGTGCCGCGCTCCACTGCCTCGCGCAGTGGCCGCCCCGGCGCCAGCAGGTGCTCCTGCCCCACGAACTCGTCCAGCGTGACAGGCCGCATCCGCGCTGCCAGGGGCTTGAGGCCGCCCAGCTGCTCGAAGAGCGATGGCTCGGTCACGCCCTGAGGCCCGCCGCGTGCAGGAGCAGGCGCGCAACGATCATGGCGGCGGCACCCCCGAAGAAGGCGAGCGAGATGCCCCAGCCGCGCCGCGCCTGGAATTCGGGCACGAGGTTCGATGCGGCCACGTACAACGTGACGCCCGCCGAGAGCGAAAGCCCGTGATCCGCGAGCGGCGTCAGGACCTGGGTCACCGCGACGCCCACGATGGTCGCCAGCCCCAGCACCCCCGCTGCGCCCAGTGCACGGCCGGCGCCTTGTCCTCCCGCCAGCATGACACTCGCCATCGTTACCCCCTCAGGCAGCTTGTGGAGGAAGACGGCGAGAAACAAGAGCACGCCCAGTTCGGGCGATACCAGGAAGCCGCTGGCAATGGCGACACCATCGAACAGGGTATGCAGTGACAGTCCCACCAGGGCCGACACACCGGCGGCGGCCGAGATGTGGTGCGTCTCCTCTCCGAAATGGAAATGCGGCACCAGCACGTGCTGGGCGAAGTGCACCGCCAGGAACCCGGCGAGCACGTACACCGGCGCACCCGGTCGGTTGAGCGCTTCGGGCAGCATGGCGAGCACCACGGCCGACACCATGAACCCGGCGCCGAACGCCACGAACTGTTCCACCACGTCGAGTCCGCGGCGCGCCTGCCGGACCACCACAAGCGCACCAACCATGTTGCCGATGGCGGCGAGCAGGCCAAAGAGAAACGCCGTCACCGTGCCTCCCTCGCCAGCGCGAGCAGGGTATCCCTGGTATTGAGCGACGGGTCTTCGAGCACCCGGCTGAGCAGGCGGTCGAGCACCCGCCCCACTTCAGGACCACGCAACCCGAGCTCGAGCAGGTCGCCACCACGGACGGCCAGCTGCTCCCGGGCGAGCGGTTCGCCCCGCTGGCGGATGCCGGCCACGGTGTCCGCCCACGGCGCCGCAGCGCCCGTGCGCAACTCATGCCGGCGCAGGAGATCGTCCGCCGCATCGTTCACGCGAGCGAGCCAGCGACGCACATCGATCAGAGTGCCGCCTTCGGGCGCATCGGGTCCCGCCGCGATGGCGGCGGCTCGCGCGATCTCGGCGTTGGAGGCCCGCAGGCGACGCAGGACGGCCGCGGGGTCACGGACAAGAATGGTGGTGAGGAGCCCCGGATCCCGAGGCGCGTCGGAGAGTGCAGGCTCGAGCGGTATTTCGCGCAGCAGTTCGGGAAGGACCTCAGCGCTGGCACCCGATCCATGCCAGAGTTCCACGAGACCGCTCACCGTCTGCGCAGTCCGCAGCCCCTTGAACCATTCGTCCCGCACGCGCTCCATGGAGAGCTGCTTCAGCCCCGCTGCGGCCTCGGTCATCGCCGCCCACGTTTCCGGCACGATCGCGAACCCGAATCGGGCAGCAAACCGGATGGCGCGCAGGACCCGGAGATAATCTTCGCGAAACCGCGTGGCCGCGTCGCCCACGGCGCGAATGCGACCGCCTGACAGGTCGTCCGCGCCACGAAATGGGTCACGCCATTCGTGCCGCAGGGGGTGGTAGGCCAGCGCATTGATCGTGAAGTCCCGCCGCGCCAGGTCTTCTTCCAGCGAGACGCCGTACGCGACCTCGGCGTGGCGGCCGTCAGTGCGCACATCGCGCCGGAAGGTGGTGACCTCGTGCAGGACGCGCGCGGGATCGAGCACGCCCACGGTGCCGTGCTTCTCGCCGACAGGAATGGTGTGACGGAAAAGGCGGCGTACCTGTTCGGGTGTCGCCGAGGTGGCTACATCGAAGTCGGCATGGGGCAGGCCCAGCACCGCGTCGCGCAGCGCCCCGCCCACGCACCACGCCTCATGCCCTGCCCGCTCCAGCGTGGCCACGAGGTCCACGACCGGCGCCGGCACCGTCACTTCCGACGGCAGCGCGTTCATGCCAGGGTCATCCGCAGAGGACGCTGCCGCCGTTCACGTTAAGGACTTCGCCGGTGATGTGCCGAGCCAGCGGGCTGCACAGAAAGACGATCGGGCCCGCCACATCCTCGGCGCTCGCGATCCGTTGCAGCGGGATGGTGCGCGCGATTCGCTCACGGCCATCGCCAGCATAGGCAGCCGCGGACATCTCGGTGTCCACCCATCCTGGCGCGACACAGTTCACGGTGACGTCCGGCGCGCACTCGATGGCGAGGGACTTGGTGAGTGAAATCAGCGCGCCCTTGGTCGCGGCATAATCGGCGTGCATCGCCTCGCCCCGCTGGCCGGCGGTGCTCGAGACCAGCACGATCGTTCCGCCGTGTCCCATGAGGCCCAGCGCCGCACGGGTGGTCGCGAACACGGAATCGAGGTTCTGGGTCATGGTGGCGCGCCAGCGCGACGGCGACATGTCCCGCAGCGGAACTTCGTCCGGCGGCCAGATGCCGGCGTTGGCCACGAAGATGTCGAGCCCGCCGAATTCGCTGCGCACGCCATGGATCATCCGGTCCACGGCCGCGGCGTCCGAGAGGTCGCCCCCAGCCACGTAGGCGCGTCGCCCCGCCTCACGGATCTGCCGTGCAACACTCTCGGCGGCCTTCGAACGCGTGTGATAGGTCAGCGCTACGTCAGCACCGGCGTGCGCCAGCATCACCGCGACGGCAGCGCCCACTCCGCGCGAGCCGCCCGTCACCAGGGCAGTCCGGCCGGACAGGGAAATCAACGTTCGCCTCCATTCAGGAATCGCCGCAGCCGCCACGTCAGGGGCGGCGAAAGCGTGACCGGCTCGACGCGCGTGGTGGCCCGGTCGTCAAGGATGGCCTGGGGGTTGGTCACGGTAAGCAGTTCCGCCTGCACTTCGGCGCCCTGGCCGCGCAGCACCCGGCTGGCCATCTCCTGGCTCGCGCTGTCGCCATGGTTGTCCGCGGCCAGGATGTCGCCGAGCCCCGCCGCGAGCAGCGCGCGCGCGCGATCGCCGCGCGCCGAGCCTGTCAGCACCGTCGTCGCATCGAGCTGCATCAGCGCACCCGCTTCACGCCAGGCCTCGACCGCACGCGGCGAACAGGAGCTGTAACGCTCGGGATGGGCCAGCAAGGGTACCAGGCCACACTCCACTACCTGTGTCAGCGCCACCTGCACGGTCGAGGCCGGCACGATGCGGGTGAATTCCACCAGGACATAGCGGGTGCCCGCCAGCGTGATGCCGGGCTGGATGGCCTTGCGGGTGAAGGGCCGGTCCAGCATGAGCTCGACGCCGCGATGCAGGCGAGGCAGCTCGGGCGCCCTGGCGGTGAGCGAGCGGAAAGCGGCGTCGTACGCTGGCGGTACGCCCAGTTCAGCGGCGGACACGGTGAGGTGCGGAGTGAGGCAGACGTCGGTCACACCGGCGTCTGCGAGGCGCGTGAGCACCGAGACCGACTGGCTCACGCTCCGCGAGCCATCATCCACGCCGGGCAACAGGTGCGAGTGCAGGTCGATCACGTCGCCGGCGCCGGCTCCGTCAGGGCGCGCGCCACCCGGCCCAGCGCAGCCGGTTCATGCTCCGCGCACCACAGCATCGCGAGCGTGATGAGACCGTCGGCCGCGAGAAGATCGAGCGCCACCGACCGGTCGCCCGGAGTGTCGGTGACATCACGTAGTGCGCCGGCGCCCGCGCGAGCCAGCGCATGCGGCATGTCGAGCGCGCCGACACGGGCCACATGGACCAGGATCCGTTCGCGCAGGGCGACAGGGGCCGCGCCAGTTCGGTGGCGCAGCCACGTCATCGGATCCATCAGGCGCCCGACCGGGAGAGCCAGGCGGACACCACCTCGGGAACAGCACTGCGGGTCTCGCGAAGGCGTTCCGGATCACCGGCGCCCGCCGACGCGAACTGGGGCCGGCCGCCGCCCTTCCCACCGCTGAGCGCGGCGATGCGATTGACCAGGTCACCGGCCTTGAAGCCTCGCGCCACCAGGTCGTCGGTCAAGGCCACGTGCACCGCTCCCCGGCCTGCCGTGCCGAAGAGCACCAGCACGCCGTCCTGGTGGCTCTGGCGGAAGGTGTCGGCAATCTGGCCCACTTCATCACGGCTCTCGCTCGTGGTGGACGCAACCGTGAGCCTCACGCCATCGAGCGCGACGGTCTCCTCGTCCGAGGCCCCGCCGCCCTGCGCGAGCGCCTCCGCGATGCGCTGCTCCAGCCGGGCGCGTTCCTCGACCAGCTGCTCGATGCGGCGGGGGAGCTGGTCGGGCGCGACCCGGGCGATTTCCGCGGCCCGGCGGATCTCGTCTTCCAGGGCGCGGATGGCGCGGAGCGCACCCGAGCCGGTCATGGCTTCGATGCGGCGCACGCCGGCAGCGACGCCACCCTGCCCCGCAAATCTGAACGTGCCGATCTGTCCGGTGGTGCGCACATGAGTGCCACCGCAGAGCTCGATGCTGGGGCCCATCCGGACGACGCGCACGCGGTCGCCATACTTGTCGGCAAAGAACGCCATGGCGCCGAGGGCCAGGGCATCGGGGTAGGCCATCTCATCGGTACGCACGTCGGCGTTGGCGAGAATCAGCTCGTTCACTTCGGATTCGATGTCGCGCAGCTGGGACGGATCGATGGGACCATGGTGTGAGAAGTCGAACCGCAGCCGATGGGGCTCGACCAGGGAGCCCTGCTGGCGCACGTGGGTCCCGAGCTGGTGGCGCAGCGCGTAGTGCGCGAGGTGGGTGGCGCTGTGGTTGCGCTCGATGTCCCGCCGGCGCGCTTCATCCACCACGGCGCGCACCCGGGTCGGCTCGAACGGTGCGGTCGCCCGGCCCGAGACCACGGTACCCTGCTCGCTCTTGTAGACCCGGTCCACATTCAGTGTCCAGTCATCGGCGGTGATGACCCCGATGTCACTCACCTGCCCGCCCGCCTCGGCGTAGAACGGGTTGTCACGCAAGACCAGTTCGGTGCGGCCGTCCACCTCGCGCGAGGCGATGACATCGGTGTCGGATGACGTCGCAGCGTAACCCACGAACGTCTGCGACGCAGGTGAGTGGACCTGGAACCCCTCGGCACTCGCTGACGAGACGGCAGCCGTGCCCTTCCGGACCGCGCGATCGCTCCGGGAGCGCTCCCGCTGTTGCTCCAGCGCCCGCTCGAAGCCCGCCGCGTCAACCTCCACCCCGCGCTCCCGCGCCAGCAGCTGCGTGAGGTCAATGGGAAACCCGAAGGTGTCGTAGAGGCGGAACGCGTCCTCGCCCGCGATGGTGCGGGTCCCGCTTGCCAGAAGCTCGTCGAGCCGCGCAAGTCCGCCCTCGATGGTTTCGAGGAAACGCTCCTCTTCGTTGCGCGTCACGTCGACAATGAAGCCTGCCTTGGCGCGGAGCTCGGGATAGACGTCACCCATCTGCCGCACCACCACCTCGGTGAGCGGCGTGAGCGTGGGCTCGCGGCGCCCCAGCAGCCAGGCATGGCGCACCGCGCGGCGCAGGATCCGGCGCAGGACGTAGCCCCGTCCCTCGTTGCTCGGATACACGCCGTCGGCCAGGAGAAACGCCACCGCGCGGGCGTGATCAGCGAGCACACGGTACGATGCGCGATCCTCGCCGTCTTCGCGGTAGGGGCGACCAATCAGCTCGCCAGCACGGTCGAGCAGCGGCTGGAAGAGATCGGTGTGAAAATTGTCGTCGGTCCCCTGCATCACTGCGGCGATGCGCTCGAGTCCGGCGCCGGTGTCCACACTTGGCCGCGGCAGTGGGGTGAGCGTGCCATCGGCCGCCCGGTCAAACTGCATGAAGACGAGGTTCCAGATTTCTAGGAATCGCCCCGCCTCGGCCTGGCGCTCGAATTCCTCCTGCGGCATCGGCGCTGCTGAAGTGCCAGGGGTCCACTCGAGATCAACGTAGATTTCGCTGCACGGGCCGCACGGGCCGGTGTCGCCCATCTGCCAGAAATTGTCGGCGTCGCCCAGGCCGTAGATGCGGTCCGGCCGCAAGCCGGAAATCTCTTCCCACAGCGCTCGCGCCTCGGTGTCCGAATGATGGACGGTGACCCGCAGCCGCTCGGGGTCGAGGCCGAGCCAATCCTTCCCGGTAACCCACTCCCAGGCGAAGGCGATGGCATCGCGCTTGAAGTAGTCGCCGAAGGAAAAATTGCCGAGCATCTCGAAGAATGTGTGGTGCCGCCGGGTCAACCCGACCTGCTCCAGGTCGTTGTGCTTCCCACCCGCACGGACGCACTTCTGGCAAGTAGTGGCCCGCTTGTACGGCCGCTGTTCCTGGCCCAGGAAGACGCGCTTGAACTGCACCATTCCGGCGTTGGTGAACAGGAGGGTCGGGTCGTCGGCTGGGACCAGTGACGACGACGGCACCTGTTCGTGGCCCCGCGAAGCGAAGTAGCGCAGGAAGAGGGAGCGGATCTGATGTGATTCCATGCGGGGAATATACGCCGTCCCGGTGGGTGAACGGGACAGGCGGGGCTCAGTCGGTGAGCGGATCGGCGGCGAGTGCCTGGGCCACCGCCTCGTTGGCACTGCGGCCGGTGTAGCCTCTCCGGGCGAGGTAGGCGAGCAGCCTGCGACGCTTGGCGAGCCGGGGCAGCTCGCCCAGCTGGCGCGAGCGCCGCAATGCGAGCGTCCGCGGCACCTCGGGCTCGACGTCTCCCGATGGCCAGTGGCTTCGCAACGCCTGGTCGATGACACTGCCCACCACACCGAGCGCCAGCAGGTCCCGCT
>DASSOW010000145.1:0-6297 GCA_035700175.1 Gemmatimonadales bacterium
CCCTTCTTCTCGGCGATGAGCCGGATGATGTCCTCGTTCAGCCCCTTGGGCGCGACATCCGCCTCGATGTCGGTGACGAAGCCGTACTTGTATTCCCGGTTGACCAGGGTTTCGACCGACGAACTCATGCCTTCTCCTGACCGGCAGCCGCCTGAATGGGCCGCGCGAATCGGACGGTGTATGCACAGGCGCCGTCACCACTCAGCAGGTGCTGCCGGCGTTCGATCGTTCCCCCCAGCGTCCGTTCGAGGAAGCGCTCCTCGGCGGCGCAGATTTCGGGGAATCGCTCGGACACGGCGCGCAGGGCACAGTGATGCTCGGTGAAGGAACCGCAGCAGAACGTGGCAGTTCCTTCCGCCATGTAACCATCGGCGGTACGCGCCGCCGCGACGATCTCCATCCGCTCGGCTGGGGACGCGCCCTGAAGCGCCGGCGCCAGGCGCGCGGCCTGATTCTCGAAATGTGACTCGATGAAACGCACAGCCGCAGCCCTGCCCACCGTGGCCACCAGGTGCTCCAGCAACTGGGTGAGCGTTTCCTTATAGCGCTCCGGAAAGAGCGCCTCGCCTGCGGCGGTCAGGCGGTAGGCGTGGCCGGGCGCTCCCGGGCGACCGGACTGATTCCGGCTCCATTCCACCAGCCCCGAAGCTTCCAACTCCTTGAGGTGATGGCGGATAGCGTTCATGGAGAGGCCCAGATGCCGGGCCAGCTCCTTGGGCTCGAGCCCAGGTGAACGCTTGAGTTCCACGACCACCGCCCCCCTCGGCCCCTTGAGGCCGGCGGGAAGGTAATCGGGGGTTGTCAGGGATGAAGCCATGGCGCGCGAATGGTAACGGAAATAGTCGGGATTGGCAAGGTTTGTGGGGCTGATATGGTGGAAATTCTAAGTTGTTGATGTGACTTGGCTTGGGACGTGGGGCTTGAGGCATGGGGTCTCACGCCCCAAGCCCCATGCCTCATGCCTCTTGCCCGTGCCTTCCCCTTTCCCGATCTTGGTACCCCATGACCATCCATCGCATCCGGCTCCTGGGCGATCCGATCCTCCGCGCCCGGTGTGAACCGATAGAAAAGCCCGGGTCCACAGCCATCCGGGTCATCATGGACGACATGCGGGAGACGCTCCGGGACTGGCAGAGCCGGTTCGGGAGTGGCCGGGCCATCGCGGCGCCCCAGATAGGCGCGCCGGTCAGGATGATCGTGGCCGAGATGGACAAGCCCTGGGTCCTGATCAACCCGGAAATCGTGGACATCGGGAACGAGGACTTCAGCGTCTGGGACGACTGCTTCTCGTTTCCCAACCTTTATGTCCGGGTGTCACGCGCCTACCGGATCCGGGTCCGCTACCAGGACCCGAAGGGCGAATGGCATGAGGATGATCTCGAGGGCGACCGCGCCGAGCTGATCCAGCATGAACTGGATCACCTGGACGGCGTACTCGCGGTGGATCGTCCCCACGGGCTCGATCCGTTCTGTCTCAGGGAAGAATGGAACCGGCTCCACGCCGCCGCCGGCCGCTACGGCCCACCGGAGCCAAGGACCGGGATCTACGCGACGCCGCTGACGGGGCTGTTGTAGGCGGACGAGGCGGACGAGGCGGACGAGGCGGACGAGGCGGACGAGGCGGACGAGGCGGACGAGGCGGACGAGGCGGACGAGGCGGACGAGGCGAGCCGAAGCTCACCCTGCGGCACCAGCCCGTCCAGCCCGTCCAGTCCGCCCTGTCCGTCCCGTCCGCCCCGTCCGCCCTGTCATTCCATCTCCTGCGGCAACGCATTCCCCATCCGCTCGCTGTCCCAGAAGATGCTCATCACCCACCAGCGGTGACCGTCCCAGAAGAGCTGGATCGAATTGATGCCTCGGGAGAACGGCTTGGTCTCGTCCCGCCTGAAGCTCGCGTATGAGCTGAAGACGTGGGCGATGTTGCCGAAGCGTTCGACCTTGTTGACCAGCACCTTCTCGTGAAAACCCACGGCTTTCAATATTGAATCGGATCGCTGCTGGTATTCTTCCGCCGTGAGGACTCGTCGCCGGCAGTTGCCAACCGTGTCGCACCCGGTCGGGATGAGCCGGGCCGCTGGATCCATGAGCGAGAAGAACCGCGCCCACTGCCGTTCTGCCCCAACCGGCCCGCTGATGGTCTGGTAGAGCGCGGAGACAATCGAGTCGATACTCCCGACGTCGGTAGAGACCGCGGGTGGACGATGTGTTGCGCTGTCAGGAGCTGCCTGCGCGTGTAGCGGAGGTGCGAGCAGCAGGAGCATCGCGATTGCGGATTGGGCTCGCATGGGAATCCCTTTGCTGTGAGCTGTGAGCTGTGAGCCGTGAGCCGTGAGCTGTGAGCTATGAGCTATGAGCTATGAGCTGAAGGCTGAAGGCAATGTCACTCCGAGGCCGCAGCGCGGCCGAAGAGGCGGAGGGCGGTCCGAACATTGGCCCCTTGGCTTCGCTCAGGGTGACAAACCTCGCCGACCACCTGCCCATCCTGCCCATCTGGTCCATCTCGCCCATCCTTCAAAACCATCTCCCCAACCTCACAAACAACGCCTCCCGCCCGCCGGTAAATCCCATCTCCACCCGTACCGGGCCCACCGGTGTGTCTGCCCCGACACCGCTGCGGATCCCGGTGTGCCACCCGCCCTCATCCAGCAGCCCGCCGCCCACGGCCACGCGGCCCACCATTCCGTCCACCCGCACATGGAGCGGGCCTGCGATTGGAAAGGCGAGCGCCAGTCCCGCCAGGACCTCGCGGTCACCCCGGAGCTCACCGATATGGAGGCCGGCAAAGCCGTCATCGCCGCCGAGCGCGAGCGAAGACTGCAGCGGCAGGTCCCTCCCTACGCCCAGCCGAACATGGGGATTCACTTCCAGCAGGCCGATGGGGAAGACCGGCTTCAGGTCGAGTTCGACCCGGCGGAACTCCTGGTTCCAGAGGGCGCGCACGGCCAGGTCCTCATCGAGGTTCTGGTCCACATGGGAGAGCTCGAATCGCACACCCAGCGCATCCTCTGTGGTCTGATCCGGATTCCGCCACCAGAGCGCCGAGCCGCTCACCTGCGCCAGCCAGGTCCGGAAGAAGCTGCGCTGCACGCCCAGCAGTGCCTCCAATTCACGCGTGCGATCGACGCCGACCTGCTCGCCTTCATCATCGAAGCGACGTATGTGATCGAATCGCATCCTGATTGCAGCCCTCGGCACCACCAGCTGTCCGAAGAGATCGCGCTGCTTCTGGAGGGCGAGGGTAGCGTCCTTCCGGAGATTCCCCGCCGTCCCCAGGATGCTTGCCTCGGTCCCGCCCGGCAGCGAGCGATCCACCGCGCCAGCCCACACCCGTCCACCCATGTCATTGTCATAGGCCGCACCCAGCGCAGCAATGCGCACCGGGCCGGGCTCGGGTTGGACGTTGAACCGCACTGTGTCGCCCTCGCCGCGCGGATGCAGCCAGAGCGCCAGGAAGCGATCGGAGTTGCCCAGCTTGAGCAGGCGGGAGCGAAGCCGGTCGGGATTGAGCGAATCCGCATCGGCGAGGCCGAGGAGTCGGCCCATTTCCCGCGCCGCCTTCAGCGATGAATCACGCACCGCGATGCCACCCAGCGTGGTTGGCTCCGCCCGGCCAGGCACATCGCCGCGGGGCGGGCACTTGAGCCGGGGCAGCATCGAGTCGGCGGCAAGCCGACCGCGGATGATCAGTGCATTCACGTTGCGGGGCGTGAAGTTGAGGCTGCGATACCCGGCCACATTGGGCCGGATGTAGATGTCGTCGGGGCCCAGCGAGTCAACCGGCTGCTCGAAGAGATAGCCCAGCATCCGTTCGGCAAGCGTGACCGGCGAGAAGAAATTGAGCGAGTCGGGCTTCCGCTCCGTCGCGTCGGCCACGATCAGCCGCTCGGCGCCGGCCGCGCGGGCAATCGCAATCGGGAGATTGGCGCTCAGCCCACCATCGGCCAGGAAACGGCCGTGCAGGCGCTCGGGCGGAAAGACGAAAGGGATCGCGATGCTGGCGCGGACCGCCTGTGCCAGGTCGCCGGTGCCGAGCACGACAGCCTTGTGGGTACCGAGGTCGGTGGCCACCACGCGGAGCGGGATGGGAAGTCGGTCAAAGTCACCCCGGGCGATGAGATTGCCACGCAGCATGGCGGCATCGAGCAGCGCGTTGGCTTCGGTCTCGCGCACCGCCGCGCTCTGCAGGTTGAAGCCGCGGTCGCCCTGCTCCCAGACGATGAGCGGCTGGAGCCGGCCCAGGGCACGCGGCGCCCTCGGCTCGAAGGTCGTGAAGAGCGTCGCGATGGGGAAGGCACGCGCCAGCGAATCGATGGTGCGCGCGGGATAGCCGCTGGCATACATGGCACCCACCACCGCGCCCATGCTGGTGCCGACGATCAGGTCAGGACGGATGCCAAGGCTGTCGAGCGAGCGCAGCAAGCCAATGTGCGTGAGTCCCTTGGCGCCGCCGCCGGAGAGCACCAGTGCCGTGCGCGGCGCCTGGCATTGCTGGGCGAACGCGGGGTGAGCCGCTGGGGCGGAGAGCAGGAGCAGCGAGAGCAGAAGTATGAAGACGTTCCGCATGGAGCCGAAAGGTAATCGGCCCCCTTGCGCCACATTGGCGACGTTGCAATTCTTGGCTCACGCGAAAAGCTCGCGCCCCCACGTCAACTGTGCCGGAGGAATTGCCGCAATGCCGTATGTGATCACCGAGGCCTGCATTGGAGTGAAGGATCGGGCCTGCGTGGATGTCTGCCCGGTGGATTGCATCTACGAGGGGGAAGATCAGCTCTACATCCATCCGGATGAGTGCATCGACTGCGGCGCCTGCGAGCCAGAATGTCCCG
This sequence comes from Gemmatimonadales bacterium, assembly GCA_035700175.1. Classification (GTDB taxonomy): domain Bacteria; phylum Gemmatimonadota; class Gemmatimonadetes; order Gemmatimonadales; family GWC2-71-9; genus CAMLHP01. The sequence goes on from DASSOW010000145.1 coordinate 4,827, forward strand.
TGACGGCCATCTTCCCGGAAGAAGACGTCCCGCCCGAGCTTACGTCATATATCGAGAAGAACCGCGAGGTCTTCAACAGCGACGAACCGCCGGGAAGGCCGGAGAGATAGGGAGACGGACAGGTCGGACCGGACGGACGAGGCGGACAGGTCGCGCGTCGTCCGCCCAGTCCGCCTCGCCCGACCCGTCCGCCTTACCTCTCACCTCACCTGCTCCAAAAACCTCCGAATCGCCTCCGTCACTTCCCCCGGCCGCTCCACGGGCGACAAATGTCCCGCGGCCGGGATCACCTCCAGCTTTGATCCGGCAAGCGCCGAGGCCATGCGGTGGGATGAGGCGAGGGGGGTGATGCGGTCGTGCTCGCCTACGATGATCAGCGCCGGCAGGTCGAGCGACTCGAGCAGTGCGGTGCTGTCGGGCCGGTCGCGCATGGCCGCGAGCGCACCGACGATGCCCGGGATTGGCGTGGCCACGATCATCCGCTCCACCTGGCGCCACGGTTCTCCTACTGCGTCCTCGGTCTCCCCCGCAAACAGCTTGGGCAGCATTGCCGCGGCGACTGCACGGGTGCCATCCTCGCGCGCCACTTGCGCCGCCGAGTCCCGGCTGCGGCGCCCCTCGGCGGAGTCATTCTCCGCCCGCGTGTCCACCAGGATCAGCCCGCGCACCCGCGCGCGATGCCGGCGCAGGAACTCGAAGGCGACATAACCGCCCATCGACAGCCCGCACAGCACCACGTGATCCACACCCAGTGAGTCGAGCAGCGCGGCCAGGTCGTCGGCGTAAGTGGTCATGCTGTAGCCCAGGTCGGGCGCGTCGGAGCTGCCCATGCCGCGAAGGTCGGGCGCAATCCGCCGCCAGCCGTCGAGGTGCTCCACCTGATGCTTCCAGATGGAGCGGTCGAGCGGATACCCGTGAATGAAGAGGATCGCGGGGCCGTCGCCCACCACGTCCACAGCGAGACCAACCCCGTTCACGGTGACACGCTGCCCCGCGCCTTCCTCCGGCGTCTCTTCCAGCAATTCGGCGATGATACGTGGCACCGGTGCCGGCTTCCCATTGGCCCCGAGACAGACGAAGACAAACTCGGCGGTGGCCGCGAGCACGTCGTCCTCGATGCGGCGGGCGCTCTGCCTGAGCGTAAAGCTGGTGCGGCCCAGGTGAGTGAGCGTCTGCTGAAAACGCAGCGTATCGCCCGGGAAGACCTGCGCCAGGTAATCCACCGATGCGCGCCGCACCGCCGGCCACACGCCGGCACGCTGGAACACATCGATGCCAGGTCCATCCGCAAACATGTTCCACCGCGCGCGCTCGAACAGCACCAGGAATGCCGCCTGGTTGAGATGGCCGTAGGCGTCGCACTGGTCGGGATAGACCAGGAGGTCGGTTTCGGGGAGAGGCATGGGAGAGACGTTACGGCAGGATGGGCAGGATGGGCAAGATGGGCGGGACTGGATGGGCAGGATGGGCA
>DASSOW010000146.1:0-6413 GCA_035700175.1 Gemmatimonadales bacterium
ATGCGCGAGTCGAGCCGCAGACTGTAGCCTTGTCCATGGAGCGGTGACACCCTGCTCCCAATGGTGAGCAGCGCGATTACGGCGATGGTGCGCCTCACCGACCCGCCCCGCGCGTCAGGTGTTCACGATACCGCTCGGGACTCTCCAGGAAATGACAGGTCACGCACTCACGATCGGCAAAGTGGGGCACCTGGTCCGTGTGGCAGGTGAGACAGAGTGCCCGCGTCGGGTGGAGTGCGCTGACGGTGGATGCGGTATGACAGTCATCGCAGTTGCGATGACCCTCTACCGGCCGCGCATGCGCGGGCCGGATCTCTCGGCCGGTGTGGCACGTAGCACAGTCGCGCTGCTGGCGGTGATGCTCAACGTGGCACTGCTCGCAGCGGGTCACGGAATCCGTCGGCGCGAGCGAGACCGGGGTTACGTGGCAGGTCGTGCAGCTGATCGGGTCGTGGACCGGATGCTCGAATCCCACGGTGCGCGCCCTGGGTGCACGCTGTTGCACCTGGACGGACATGGTCTCCGCGATGGCCGGCCGTAACTCATCGGATGCATGACAGGTGCTGCACTGGCTCGTGGCCGGCGCCTGGTGATGGCAGATCTGGCAGCCACGGGGCCGCCGGAATGTGAGGTCGCCATGGCCGGTGCTGGTGGCGTGGCAGGTGAGGCAGGGAAGGCGGCGGTGTCGGGTGTGGGAGAAGGTATCAGCGGCGGCGAGCGGAGGCATCGGGACGCCAGGCGAATCGCGCACGGAAGGCGGCACCCTCGCGCCAAGCGACACGCGCTGCAGCGCGGCCGTCGTATCGAAGGGTAGCGGCGGATGCAGCCGTCCGCGCGTCCGTTCGCGGACGCTCTCGTGACAGCCTGCGCAGTCGCTGGCGTCCACCCGGGCGCTGTGGGGCGTGTGGCAGGTCTGGCACTGCTGCGCCACCGCGCGGTGCCGGAGGCCCGTATGGAAGGGTTCATCGCGCCAGTCGGCATGACAGCCGGCTGAGGCGCAGCTCTTGAGCGCTGCCTCGGGACGGTCCTGCCGGTGCGGGTTGTGGCACATGCCGCAGGTGCCATTGTGCGGGTCGCGGCCCGGATTGAAGTCGGCGATCAGCGCCTTCATCTGGTGGCAGGAAGCGCACTGCTCCATCGTGGGCACCAGCGTGGCGGCCGCAGAATCCCGGGTGGCAAGCGCCGGCACTGCCCGGGTGAACTGGTGGCAGGCGGTGCAGTGCATCGACGTCTGGTTGGCCATGCGGCCCAGCCGGATGCGAACGCTGTCTGTCAGGTGACACCCCTGCTGCGCGCATGTCTGGTTGACCGGCCGGAATCGATGCGCCGTCTGCGCGTGGCAGGTGAGGCAGTCCACCTTGCCGGCGAGGGAGTCGGATTCGAGATGCGTACGATGGCCCGCGGTCGACGCAATCTCCTGCCACGTCTCGCTCGCATCGCCCCGGACGTGGCAGCGCTCGCAGACGTCGCGCGGGACTTTCGCATGTGGCGGGATTTCCTTGTCGCGCTTCCCCGACATCCAGAAGACCAGCTTTACCGCCTCCTTCCCGACCTTGAGCGCATGGCACGCATGACAGCTCAGGGTGTCATGCTTGCCCTCGATGCGGTGGACGAGGCTGTAATAGCCGGTGTCAGGCAGGACCCACGCCTCGCCGCTGCCGACGAAGATGTGGCACCCGTTGCAGAAGCGATTGTCGTGCTGGACGAACTGGTTGGTGCGATAACCCATGCCAGCGACGAGGACCAGGACGAACACGCCCAGCGCGGCGAGTCCCACTTGCATGCCCAGGGCGCGAGAACGAACCCAGGATGCGAGGGCGCTTCGGCGTCGCCAGAGCAGGTGGACGAGCAGCGCAGCCACGATCCCGGCCAGGATCGCGCCACCCCACATGAGCCAGGGCGGACGCTGGAAGATCCACTGCACCACTGCGATGACGGGATCCGAGATGTGCGGAGGTTGGACCGTGGAATCGATGGCGGCCTGCTGGCGCAGGCCAACCGGCCCGGAATCCTGGGCAACTGCCAGAACTCCGGGTCCGATTGCGGCGAAGATATTTGCCGGCACTGGTGCCAGTGTCAGCGGAGCGAGATGACCTTCGCGGCGGTGCCGAGCTGGGGCCCGGCGCCCGGCACGGGTGATTCCAGGATCCGCCTCGCTGCAGCAGGGGGCGCCGGCAGCGAGTACCTGGCCTGCATCTCCTGGATGCTGGCGCGCAGCAGCGCCTCGGCGAGGAACGGGTTGTGGACACCCAGCGACTTGTCGCCGTTGCTGTAGAGCCCCTCGCCCACGAGCCGGGCATTGAACTCACCGCCCTCGGCGGCGGAAATCACGGTGTCAGCCTTGAATTCGTCCGGCTGGTTCTGCTTCACCGTCGGCAGGTAACCCAGATCCACGCCGGCGTCGATGACCTGATTGCCGTTCACATCCTGCCAGAGCACGTCGGCCAGTGTCTTGAGCCGGGCGCGCAGGTTGACGAGGGCCGAGGCGGCGACGTCGCCGGACGCATGGCAGCCGGAGTTGGCGCAGGCGGCAAAGCTGCGCGTCCCGGTGGTGTACGCGCAGCTGTTGTCAGCCTCGGGCCGGCCCTGGCCGTCGAGGCAGGGGATAGGCCGGAACAAGTGGCCAGTGCTGTGCAGCACGAAGGCGCCGGTGGCCTTGTCGGTGACGTCGTAGGTGTTCACGTGACAGCCGGCACACAGCCTGGGGTTTCGTTCCGACGCATGCGACGTGAAGATGCGCGATGTGTCGTAGGCAAAGCCGGCCGGCCGGTAGCCGGCGGTGCCCAGGAGCACAGCGCCTTGCGGCGCGTGGGGCCGTGCTCCATACGCGCTACCGCCTGCCGGCTCGGTGCGGCGGATGTGGCACCGCATGCACAGATTCTGTTCCGGATCGGGCGACGAGATTGAGAAACGCAGCTGGCCTTCGTTGGGCGAGCCATGGGGATCGTGGCAGACCACGCAGGTAGTGGCCATCGGTTCAGCGTCGTTGCGCTCGGCGTAGGCCGCGTCGGCGTTCCACGCCACCAGCGTCTGGCGGCCGTTGTGGCAACTGGCGCAGCCGGTTTCCGAGGCCGGCTCTTCGATGATCTGTGCGTGGGCCGACTGCGACCACTCCTCCGCGAACGGCTGGTGCACGCCGGAGTGGCACGACGCGCAGCTCGCCGCGGTGTCGCCGAGCGTGGCATGCGCCAGCGGCCTGTTGCCGGGCCGGTCCGGCTCGGTCACGTGCTCCAGGCCGGGGCCGTGGCAGCTCTCGCACTGCACATTGTGATAGGCGGAATCCTGGACCACGTTCCAGCCGGCAGGCCCGGCGAGGCCGTTGCCGCGCTCGGACACCGTGTGGCAGCCGTAACAGCTGGGCTGAGCGTGGCCGGAGCTTGCCAGCGTCTCGAAGGCGCCGCTGTGGGCCGATGTCTTCCAGTCTCGCTGGTGTCCCACATGACAGTTGCCGCACGTGGTCTGGTTCGAGGCCACGTCGAACAGGCCGAGGAATCCGTTGACGCTGTCAGGCGGGGGATTGAACGGTGGTCGGTCGCGGAAGACGATCTTGTCGGTGCTGCACCCCGCCAGGAAGGCGAGGGCGCAGAGGACGACAGCGAGGACACCGGGACAAGATCCACGAGTCAACAGCATTGCCGGCCTCAGGCGGTGAGCTTCGACCGTATGATCTAGGTATTTCTTCGGAACGCGCAAGGGTCGCCAGCATGCCTGATCGAATCTTCACACAATCTTCATGAAGTCCTGAAATCGAAGTGCCATTCTGGAGGCGCCACTCCATGACGCCCGCATCAGGAGGAACGATGACCGCGACGCGCTGCGACAGCTGCGGGATGAGTGTTCCTGCGCATGCGAGCTTCTGTCCTGGCTGCGGCTCGCCGGCACGGCGGGAAAGGGCTGCGGGAGGTGGCGGCCGGCTCCCGCTGGCCGTCGTCACGGTAGGGATCGTCGCCCTGGTCCTTGCGCTGTCGTGGAGTTACCGCAAGGCGCCCCCTGCGGCCGCGCCGGGCGTGCCCGTGGGTGGAGACGTCGGAGCCCCGCCCGACATCAGCAACATGTCGCCCCGGGAGCGATTCGACCGTTTGTACAATCGGAGCATGCAGGCCGTCGAGTCGGGGGATGGCTCGAGCTTCGGCACCTTCGCCCCCATGGCCCTGCTGGCCTACAGTCAGCTTGACACCGTGGACAACGACGCACGCTACCACGCGGCCATGCTGGAGCTGCACCGGGGTGACGCGAGCGGAGCGACGCTGCTGGCCGACTCGATCCTTGCCGGGGCGCCGGGACACCTCTTTGGCTATGTCATCCGCGGGACGGTGGCCCAGTGGCAGCATGACAGCGCCGGCCTCGCGGCCGCCCAGCGCGACTTCCGGGCGCACTACGAGGCGGAGATGGCGGCAGGGAGGCCGGAGTACGCTGATCACCGGGCGATCCTGGAGCGCTGGGACTCGGGCGTCGGACGTCAGACGTCAGACGCCATGCGCTAGACGCCCGACGCCCCTGACACCACCCGTCCCCGGAGCTATACTTCTGCCCATGAAAGCCGGAAGCAAATTTCTCATCGGCGCCGCGGTTATTGTCGCGGCGGTAAGCTGGCTCATCGTCGAGGGAGTGCGCGAGACGGGCACCTATTACCTCACGCCCACGGAGCTGGCCCAGAAGGCGGCAAGTGATTCGTCCTTCTATGGGCTGGGTGTCCGGGTGGGCGGGGCCAAGGTGGTGCCGGGCTCGGTGACCCGGGACGTGGGCGCGCAGGAAATTGACTTCCGCATCTCCGATGGCCAGCAGGAGTATGCGGTCAACTATCACGGCATCGTGCCGGACACCTTCACCGGCGCCGATGACATCGAAGTCATCGTGGATGGCAGCCTGGGTCGGGACGGGGTCATCCGGGCCACGGAAGTGCTCGCCAAGTGCGGATCGCGCTATGAGGCAGCCGCCAAGGACGCGCGTCGGCAGGCCTGACGCACGATGACTTTTCTCGGACAGTTCTCACTGTGGACGGCGTTCCTGGTTGGACTCTGGGGCGCCGTCGTTTCATTCTCCGGCCGGTGGCGGGGCCGAGCGGACCTCACCCGGAGCATCCGCCGGTCGGTGTTCGTGGTCTTCGCGGCGCTCGTGGTCGCGTCGGTGTGCCTCTGGAAGGGTCTCCTCTCACACGACTTCAACATCGAGTACGTGTGGGCCTACACCTCCCGGAACCTTCCCACCTACTTCGTCATTTCCGCCTTCTGGGCGGGACAGAAGGGCTCGCTGCTTTTCTGGGCGGTGGTGCTGTCTACCTTCGCGGCGCTGGCCCAGTGGCTTACCTCCCGGCGGCACGCGCCCCTGCTGCCCTACGTGGCGGGCGTGACCAACGCGGTGGTGGTGTTCTTCGTCAGCGTGATGCTGTTCGCCGCCAATCCGTTCACCCGCCTGGACTTCACGCCGCTGGATGGCCGGGGCCTCAATCCCCAGCTCCAGAACGTGGGCATGGTGATGCACCCGCCCATGCTCTACCTCGGCTACATCAGCATCACGATCCCATTTGCGTTCGCGGTGGCCGCACTGCTGTCCCGGCGGATCGACTCGGGCTGGATCGTGGCCATCCGCAAGTGGACGCTGGTCTCCTGGCTATTCCTTTCCATCGGCATCACGCTGGGCATGTGGTGGGCGTATGTGGAGCTGGGCTGGGGCGGCTACTGGGCCTGGGATCCGGTGGAGAACGCCAGCTTCCTCCCCTGGCTCACCATGACCGCGTTCCTGCATTCGGTGATGATCCAGGAGAAGCGGGGGATGCTCAAGCGCTGGAACCTGGCGCTGGTGGTCGGCTCGTTCCTGCTGAGCATCTTCGGCACGTTCATTACCCGGTCCGGTGTGATCGCGAGTGTCCACAGCTTTACCCAGTCCAATGTGGGCTACTTCTTCCTGGGCTTCCTGGTGCTTGCGGGAGCATTCGCGTACACGCTGCTCTACACCCGCTGGCCCTCGCTGGAGCCGGACAGCCAGCTCGAGAGCATGCTGAGCCGCGAAGCGGCCTTCCTGTTCAACAACCTGGTGCTGGTCGGCATCGCCTTCTCGGTGCTCTGGGGCACGCTCTTTCCCATTCTGTCCGAGCTGGTGCGGAGCACCAAGATCACGGTGGGTCCGCCGTTCTTCAACAAGGTGAACATCCCGCTCGGGCTGCTGCTGCTGGCCCTGACCGGGATCGGGCCGCTGATCGCCTGGCGCCGCGCGTCGAAGGCCAACCTCAAGCGCCAGTTCACCATTCCGCTGGCCGCCGGGATCGGGACGGCGCTGGTGGTGCTGCTCGCCGGCATGCGCGACCCCTATCCGGTGGTGGCGCTGTCGCTCGGCGGTTTCGTGCTGGGCACCATTGGCCAGGAATTCTGGCGCGGGATCCGGGCGCGGCGACGGATGCATGGCGAAGGTGCGGG
>DASSOW010000147.1:0-5626 GCA_035700175.1 Gemmatimonadales bacterium
ATGGTGCCGCAGAAGTAGTCATTGCCCTCCGCGAGGTGGTTGGCGATCTGGCCCACGCTCATCTGCGCCGGGGTGGGCTTGTAGCCGAACTTGTCGGCTGGCATGGTCTCCAGCGCGGCCACGAGGTTCTTGCCCGCCTGGCCGGCATTGTGCCGGAATGCATCGGCGACGGGGTTCGACGACTGCGCTGTCAGGGGCTGCGCCGCCAACATGCCAGCCAGCAGGACTGCGGTGGAGAGGGAGGGACGCATGGGGGCCTCGGGTTTGGGGGTTGGGATGATCTTGCATCGAGGTAGGGAAATTTGCTAGGGATCAGGGGATAGGGATTAGGGATTAGGGGTTAGGGATTAGGGCGGAAGGGCTGATGCACGTGTCTCAACCCTGCTCCCTGATCCCTAACCCCTAATCCCTAGTCCCTGCGACCAATCCCAACTCCTGAAAGGAACTCCTTCATGGCCCCCTCCACCTCCGTCTCATTCGAATAGAACACATAGTGGTTGGCGCCGTGGAGCTCGAGCACCTGGCCGGCCGGCAACTCCCGGCGGTAGCGGGCGCGCTCGGTAGCGCCGAGGGCCTGGAGCGCCGAAGTAAAGCGCCGGGCCTGTTCTGCGGTTGCGGAATCGAACGTGGCGGCGGTAGGGAAGAGGTCTGGCATCGAATCGATCACGGCGTAAATGGCGAGCGCGGGTGCGTGCACCCTGGAATAATCGGGATGCCCGCACCCGGCGAGCATCGCCGAGTCGATGGTGGCAGGCGTGACGTCAGCCACCAGCCGCCCCGATGGTCCGTATTTCCCGATGGCCCGAAGCTGCGCCTCCGGCACCATCATCCCCCATGTGCGCTTGAGATAGGCATCGACCGCGGCGGGTGAGGCAGAATCGGCAGGCTGCATCGGGATGGCCGGCGGCGGAGTCCGACCCAGCATCGGGGCAATCCCGCTGTGATCATAGGCCGCGTCGAGATAGACGAGCCCGGCCACGCGATCGGGATACTTGCCGGCAAATGCCGTGAGTTCGTCACCGGCAATCGAATGCCCCACCAGGAACACCTTCGCGAGATGCAGCGAGTCGAGTACCGCGCGCAGGTCGGCGACACGGGTGTCGAGGTCATAGCCCGTCGCCGGCTGGCTCGAGGCGCCGTAACCGCGCCGAGTCACGGCGACGACGTGGAAGTGATCGGTGAAGCGAGGAGCGAAGTCGTCGAACCCATGGGCCACGTCCTGCAAACCCGAGAGGAACACCAGCGCCGGTCCCCTGCCGCCCCAGTCGAGCACCTCCAGCCGCACATCGGGCGCAACCGTGACCATGCTCATGCGATGGGGCGACGGGTCGGTCCAGGCGGCAGTGCGCGTGTCATCAGGCTGCGGGCTGCAGGCGAGAAGCAACACGCTGAAGATGCAGATGCGGTGTGAGTTGGTCATGGGTCGAGAGTCGAGAGTCGAGAGTCGAGGGTCGAGAGCCAGGGATCACGGTCGGGCTGCAAGGTTGCTTCGCACCCTTCGGGTGCTCGCAATGACATTGCACGGCGAATGTCGCGACCGACGACTGATGACCGACGAGTATGTCGTGCTTTCGTGGCTTCGTGCTTTCGTGTGAGCTCTTGCGGTGCTTGAGCATGTCCCGGTCGCAGCGCTGGAATTCCTGGGGCTTCAGGGGTGATGAAGTACACCGGGCAGGCCCTCATGGATTCCCGCTTTCGCGGGAATGACGGAAAGGCGAGCCCCGCGACCCGCGACTCATGACTCATGACTCACGACTCACGACTCATGGCGTCATTCAGTGCCGCACCGGAGATCACCCCAGCGAACCGGGTGAACGTCCCGTGCGTCGCGATCTCGGTGGCCGCATCCATGAATGCCGCCCACGCCACGCGCGCGAGTGCGCCGCCCACGCTGATCCGTCGCACACCGAGATCAGCCAGCGCCTGCACCGTGGTGAGGTCGGTGCCCACCCGCACGTTCACCGGCTTCGGTGCCACCGCCTTTACCACCTCGGCGATCTGGTCCATCACGCGAATGCCCGGCGCATAGAGGCAGTCCGCACCAGCCTCGGCGAAGGCGGTGAGCCTTCGAATGGTCTCATCCAGGTCGGGACGCCCGACGATGAATCCCTCCGTGCGGGCGGTGAGCAGCACACCGGTATCGCTTTCGTTCAGGGCGCGCCGAGCCGCCTGCACCCGTTCCAGCGCGAGCTTGAAGTCAAACAATGGCTTGTCGATGTCGCCGGTCGAGTCCTCGATCGAGAGACCGGCGATGCCGGTATCGGAAGCCAGCAGCACGTGCTTGGCGACGTCTGATGGTTCCACCGCAAAACCGCCCTCGAAGTCCGCGTTGACCGGCACGTCCACCGACTCGGTCATCTCCCGGAGATGGAGCAGCACATCGTCCAGCGTGACGTGGTTGTCCGCGCGGCCGCGGGACCAGGCAAAGCCGGAACTGGTGGTGGCGAGGGCGGGGAAGCCAAGCCGCTCGAGCAGGCGGGCGCTGCCAAGGTCCCACGGATTGGGAAGCACGAAGCAGCCCGACTTGTGGAGCTCGGCGAAGACGCGCACGGCATCGCCGGTATTCATCGGACAAGTATAATGGTGAAGCCGTCGTAGCCCTTGGCGCCCACCGTCTGGATGGTGGTGGCGTCGAGATGCTGGTCCTTCGCGATCAGGTCGTGGAACGCCCGCACCGCGCGCACGTTCTCGTCGATGCTCGTGGCGTCAGCCACGGCACCCTCGCGCACCACGTTGTCGGCCACGATCATGCTGCCCTTCTGCACCAGCGGCAGGGCGAGCCGGAGATAGTCGGGATAGCCGGTCTTGTCGGCGTCAATGAACACGAAGTCGAACGGCGCAACTTCATCGGTGGCGAGCTGTCGCAGGATGTCGGCCGCGGGGCCAACCCTGATCTCCACCCGGTCTGCGACGTTGGCGTGCTCGAGGTTCTTCTGCGCGACGGCAGCATGCTTCGGCTCGAGCTCGAGGGTGAGGACGCTGCCTCCCGGCGGCAGCCCGGACGCCAGCCAGATGGTGCTGTATCCCCCCAGCGTGCCGATCTCGAGCACCCGCTCGGCGCGCATTGCGCGAACGAGGAGAGAGAGGAGCTTGCCTTGGGCGGGAGTGACGGCAATGGTCGGCAGCCCGGCCGCGGCGCTGGCATCGAGGGCGTCGGCGATGGCCGGTTCCGCGCGCACCAGGTGCTCATCTATGTAGGTGTCGACGGTGGTCCAGACGGGGTCTTGGGTCATGACGGCAGGTCGCAGGTCACAGGTCGCAGGTCACAGGTCACAGGTCGCAGGTCGCAGGTCGCAGGTCGCAGGTCGCAGGTCGTAAGTTACACCGACCCTCTTTTGCATGGCCTGCGACCTGAGACCTGCGACTTGCGACGCCTTCACCAGCCTTCCTCCCACCAGACAATCTCGGGAGGCGCCCCCCAGCGCGGAACCCAGTCGGCGGTCAGCACCGGAAACCGGGACCGTACACCGCCGATCTCGCCCGCTTCGCGTCCGATCACCACTCGGCCGATGTGCGCTTCCCGGATGGCGAACGCACAGAGCACACATGGTTCGGCAGTGGAGTAGAGTGTGGCATTCCGGAGCGAGTCACGAAACTCCATGAACACGGCTTCCACGGCCAGCAATTCTGCGTGGGCAAAGGGACGCGGGCCGGCGGGTGTTTCCTCCTCAGCCTCTGCAATCATCTTCCCGTCCAGGACAATCAGTGCTCCGACGGCGGTGTTTCCCGCCGCGCGAGCCCGCTCGGCCAATTCCGACGCGCGACGCATCCACATCGCGTCTGGGGTGGGATTGGGCTCCCGCGCTCCCGTCTGCATCAGCCGAATCAAGCCTGGTGCGACTGGGAGCGCCACCCGATCGCTTCGTCGGCGCCTCCGGACGACGCAAGCGTTGCCCCTACGGCGCCTCCTCGCAATAACGCGTGAAGCGAGCTGCGCGCCCCACGCCCCACGCCGTACGCCCTACGCCCCATGCCCGATTCCACGTCCGCTTCCGGCCAGCGTAATCCAAGCCGCCAGGCGAGATTCCATGGGTGACCACGGCCCCTCTGCCGCTCCCAGCCCGGCTTACCCCTGACGCCTGCGTACGCGCCCTTGCCGCCCGCGATCCGCGGTTTGACGGGCTCTTTGTCGTGGGGATCACGTCCACCCGGATCTACTGCCGTCCCATCTGTCCCGCCCGGGTGTCCCACACCGAGCACCGCCGATTCTTTCCCTCGCCGGCGTCGGCGGAGCAGGCCGGGTTCCGTCCTTGCCTCCGGTGCCGGCCGGAGCTGGCGCCGGGACGGGCGCCGGTGGACGCCATCTCGCGGCTCGGTAGCGCCGCCGCACAGCGGATCGAGGCTGGTGCGCTCAACGGCAGCTCCGTGACCGCGCTGGCGGCGGAGCTCGGCGTCAGTGCGCGTCACCTGCGCCGAGCGCTCGAACGAGAGTACGGCGTCTCGCCGAGTGAGCTGGCGCAGACCTGCCGATTGCTGCTCGCCAAGCGGCTGCTGGCCGACACGTCACTCTCAGTGACACGCATTGCCTTCGCCAGCGGCTTCCAGAGTCTCCGGCGATTCAACGCGGCATTCCGTGCGCAGTACCGGATGTCGCCCACGGCGTTGCGCAGGAAGCGGGGCAGGAAGGATTCCCTCGGCGACGGGCTTCGGCTCACGCTCTCCTATCGGCCGCCACTCGACTGGTCAGGGCTGCTGGAGATGCTCGAGCGCCGCGCGCTGCCCGGTGTCGAGAAGATCAATCACGGGCGGTACACTCGCACGGTTCGCCTGGATGGCCAGGCCGGCGTGATCAGCGTGGCCAACGCCGACGGACACCTGATTGTCGAAATCGCCTCTTCACTCGTTCCCGCGCTCATGCCGCTCCTGCCCCAGCTTCGGCGGCTGTTCGATCTCGACGCCGAGCCGCTGATGATCGACGATCACCTCGCGAGAACGGGATTGGCTGCGCAGGTGCTGGAACGGCCCGGCGTGCGCCTGCCCGGCGTGCTCGATCCGTTCGAGGCAGTGATGAGCGTGCTGGGACGGATGGGCGGATCGCCGCAGGTACTTCGGCGGGTGGTCGAGCGGCTGGGTGAGGATTTTACTTCAAGTGATGCGGACGTGACGCACCTGGCGCCCGATGCAGCACGTGTGGCCGCTGTCGGGACCGATCCGCTGGTCGAAGCTGGCATGGATGTGACCGCTGCCAGGGCGCTGGTCAATGTCGCCAGGGCGATGAGCTCAGGAGGGCTCCGGCTCGACGCTGGCGGTGACATGGACGCAACCTGCGCCCAGCTTCAGGGAGCTGGGGTCCCGGAAGCCGCGGCGCAGGTGATCGCGGTGCGGACACAGTGCTGGCCTGATGCGTTCCCTTCGAATGCCGGCGTCTCGCTCGAGCAGGCGGAGGCGTGGCGGCCGTGGCGCGGGTATGCTGTGGCGCTGTTGGAGCTCACGCCGCGACTGGTAGGGGTAAAGCCAGGGCTTTACCCCTACCAGTCGCGGCCAACAGCCGCCACCGCGCGATCGCAACGCCTGCCGCAATAATTCCCACCACGCCCGGCATGAGCGCCTGGGTTGCCGTCCCGGTCACCAGCGTGATGCCGACCGCACCGCTCATGATGATCACGAGACCAGCAGCGGCGAGCGG
>DASSOW010000148.1:0-8424 GCA_035700175.1 Gemmatimonadales bacterium
CCGCAGGCCAAGGTGCATTACCTGTACGGACCGAACAACGTGGAAGTGGAACTGCTGTAGGCAAATGCCGCAACCGGCGCCCGCTTCAGTCGATCGGAATCTGCGCGGCGTGGGCCGAAAGCCACTGATCGAACGTCTTCAACCCCGGCGCCAGCTGGCGTGACCGTGCGACGTCACGAATCTCATTGCAGACGTCCTCGAACTCATCGTAGAACTGGAACATGTTGCCAAGGTCGTCTGCACCGGGAAAACCGAAGCTGCGGAATACATCAGGCGCGACCGGGCTGAACCGAACTTCCTCGCCCAGTGCGCGTGACATCGCTGCCGCCATCTCCGAACCCGTCAGGTGCTCGCCCGCCGCGCCGATGCGCTGCCCCACCAGCTCGGTGCCTCGCCGGAAAATACCGTAGCCCACCTTTCCGATGTCGTCCGCCCCGATGCCGGCCATCTTCGCATCACCGATTGGCAAGGTCAGGGCCAGCACACCGTCCGCACCGCGCTTGGGCCCCGACCCGAAATAGATGAAGTTGTCCCAGTAGAACGAGGCCAGCAGGAAGGTGGTGGGCACACCAAGGTCGGCGAAGAGATGATCCATCTCTCCCTTGGCGTCGAAGTGCGGCACCTTGTACTTCCCCATCAGGGTCGGCATCCGGTTGTCGGAGAGTGGCACCCACCGGCGGGTGTCTTCCAGCGTGGACCAGATCACGTGCTCGACGCCCGCCGACTGTACCGCATGCGCCAGGTTGGACGCCTCGGTCTTCTCCTTGTCGGGCGACATGTGGGCCCAGTAGAACGTCACGCAATAGGCACCGTAGGCGCCATCGAATGCACGAGCGAGACTTTCCACGTCGTAAAGATCGGCCGCAACCACGTCGGCCCCGAGTTCCGCCAGCGCACGGGCCTTGGCCGATTCGGGGTCCCGCGTCAGGGCTCGCACGCTGAAATCACTCTCCGGATCAGCGAGGATGGCACGCGCGAGACCACCACCCTGTGCGCCCGTCGCCCCGGCAATCGCGATCACTTTCCTGTCCGTCATGGTCCGCTTTCCTTGATCAGCCGCTCAGCGACGGGATTCAATGCGTCGAGTCCGCTTTCGCTGCCGGTGCCTGGTAGACTGCTTCGCCGCCGAGATACGTGGCGACGACATGGGTGTGGAGGATTTCATCCGCGGGCGCCGTCATGATGTCCTGGCTCAGCACGGTAAAGTCGGCGTACTTCCCCGTCGTAATCGATCCCATGATCGAATCCTGGAACGCGGCATGAGCCGGCCAGATGGTCATGGACCGGAGCGCTTCCTCCCGAGTCATCTTCTGATCCGGGTACCAGCCGCCCGCAGGATAGCCGGTAGAATCCTGACGGGTGACCGCCGAATGGAAGGTAATGAACGGATTGACCTGCTCCACCGGGAAATCGGTCCCATTCGGGATGATCACCCCGGTCTCGAGCAGTGAGCGCCAGGCATACGCGCCCTTCACCCGCTCGGGGCCGAGACGGTCTTCCGCCCAGCGCATGTCGCTGGTCTGATGACTCGCCTGCATCGACGGGATGACGCCAAGCGACGCGAAGCGCGGGATGTCGGCCGGCGACAGCACCTGGGCATGCTCGACCCTGAGCCGGGCATCGGCAGTGGGCACCGCCTTGAGCGCCGCCTCGTAGGCGTCGAGGGCGTTGCGGTTGCCGCGATCCCCGATGGCGTGCGTGCTGACCTGGAAACCATGGCGCAGGGCATCCTCGGTGCGCTGCTCCAGGTGCTGCTCCGAAGAGACAAGCAGCCCGCGGTTGCCTGGATCGTCCGCGTACGGGGCGAGCAGGGCTGCCCCGCGCGAGCCGAGCGCCCCGTCCGCGTAGAGCTTGATGCCGCGGACCCAGAGGTGGCCGTCGTACAATCCCGACTGCGGTCCCCGTGCGAAGTACTGTGCCAGGTCAGCGGAATCGTCCGCCACCATGACGTACGCCCTGAGCGGCAGCTTCCCGTCCCGGGCCAGGGCCTCGATCTGCTCGATATTCCTGGCCGGCTCGCCCATGTCGTGAATGGATACCAGTCCCCAGCGATTCACCTCGTGCGCGGCGGCAGCGAGCGCGGAGCGGATTTCGTCGCCAGTCGGCGCCGGGACGGCGGGGCGCACCAGCGCCATCGCGTTATCCACGAAGACCCCTGAGGGCGCCCCACCGGGCAGCCGCTCGACGCGTCCGCCATCGGGATCCTTCACCTGCGGCGTGATGCCGGCGGCCTTCATGGCGGCCTGGTTGGCCAGCACCGCGTGGCCATCGATGCGATCGAGCAGCACGGGATGATCGGGTACCGCGCTGTCGAGCTTGGCGGAAGTCGGGAAGCGCTTGCCGGGCCAGCGATTCTGATCCCAGCCGTAGCCACTGATCCAGCGGCCGGCGGGAACTGACCTGGCCCGCTCGGCCACCCGTCGCACCACCTCGTCGTAGCTGTCCACCCCACGCAGGTCTACCGACTGGAGATAGAACCCAAGGTCGGTGAGGTGGGCGTGGGCATCGGCCAGGCCGGGCAGCACAATTGCATCGCCAAGGTCCAGCACCCGCGTGTCGGGTCCCTGCATGGCGAGGGCGCTGTCGTGCGCCCCGACGTACACGAACCGCCCGTCACGCACCGCAAAGGCTTCGACAGTTGGCTGCGTGGAGTCAGCGGTGTAGATGCGCTGGGCCGTGACGATCAGGTCGGCGTCGCCGCCGGGCGGAGGGGATGCGCATGCCGTGAGGCACAACAGGAGCGCGGGCGCCAGGACCGGGCTGGCCCCGGCGGGGACAACATGAGTTGTGATGGTCATGCCTTCAACGTGGAGCGATGCTGTCGCGTTTGCAAGCGACTGCGCCACCCGCGTGCGTTCACGACTCCGGCCGGGCCCGCCCCACGATAATAGTGATGTTGTCGCTGCCGCCGGCGTCGAGCGCGTCCTGCAGCAGCGCTTCGCACCCCTCCCGGCTTGACCGCATCTCCTCGAGGCGCTGCTTGATGCGGTCGTCCGGCACGTGGCGGGTCAGGCCGTCGCTGCAGAGCATGTGCACATCGCCCCAGTGGTGGTCGTACCTGGTCACCTGGGGGGCAGCCTGGCTTCCGCCGATCGAGCTGGAGAGCATGCTGGCCCAGCGGGAACTGGGTGCCTCGGCCGGCTTGAGCACCCCGAGGTCCACGAGCTCCGCGGCCATCGTCTGGTCCCGCGAGATCTGGCGCAGCACCCCGTCGCGCAGCAGGTAGCAGCGGCTGTCGCCGAGCTGCAGCAGGTAGATCCACGGCCAGACGCCAAGCCAGAGCGAGAGCGTCGTCGCCATGCCGCGACGCTCCGGGTCGTGTGCGCTGTCCTGAATGATGTCGGAGTGCACTTGCATGGCGGCGTCGGCGAGCGTGGCAGCAAATTTCGCATCGTCGGCGGCATCGGCGGTGTAGTAGCACTGGATGCTCTGGGTGAGGTAGCGCGTCACCCGCTCCAGTGCCTGGCGGCTCGCTTCCTCGCCCTTGGCGCTGCCTCCGACACCGTCGGCCACCATCGCAAGGAAGGCCAGGCGCTCGCCCCGCTCGGTAACCGAAGAATCGCCCGGAAGGCTCGACAGCCTGACCCGCACTTCACGCTCGAGCGAGCAGATCAGGAAATGGTCCTGGTTGGAGGTGCGAACACTGCCCCGATGCGTCAGCCCATGGACATCGATTTCGCTGTCGCGCGGCTTTCGTACGGCGGCGGTCGCAGGATATTCGCCCGTGGTCATGGCCGACCCTCCGTGGGAGAGGCAACGCCTCGCTGAAGCTACGCCCGATCGCGCAAGCCGGGTAGTCTTGCGGAGGGCCGGCGACGATACCGCCCGCCGCCCACCGGACTCGCCGGCACCGCGCCGCCGTAACAGCTCCGGCACCGGGCGGACTGGCGTCTCACCGCGGGACAGGTACGTTGGAGGCATCACCCTTCAAGGAAACAGCCATGAACCCGCCCCCGAAGCCGGTGCTGTGCCTTGTCGCTGCCGTCCTTGCCGGCGCCTGCACGTCGGGCACCGAGGCCGGCGGAACGGCTTCCAACCAGACCATCGGCGCAATAGCAGTAACCAGCGTGACCACCGGAAAGTCGCCGGATGCAAACGGTTACCTCATCGCCGTGGATAAGGGTGTTCCCACGCAAATCCCGAGTTCGGGCACGGTGGTCGTGGCGTTCCTGGGCATCGGCGAGCACAACCTGGGTATCTCCGATGTTGCCTCCAACTGCACCCTGGACGGGCCGGCCATCCGCCCGGTCTCCGTGAAGGGGGCCGATACGGTTCCGGTTGGGTTCGACGTGAGCTGCACCGCGCTGTCCCAGGATCTCACCGTCTCGGTGACGACGGGCGGCGATGGGACCGACCCGGATGGCTACACGATTTCGATGGATGGTGGTACGCCAAGGCCCATTGGCGTAGTCCAGTCCCTGACCTTCAGCGACGTGCCCATCGGCCCACACACCGTCGTGCTCGAGGGCCTCGCCGAGAATTGTTCCTGCGATGAACCGTTGCGCACCGCGACCGTCTCACCTGACAGCAGGGCATTCGTCCACTTCGACGTGAACTGCCTCGCGCCACCGCCCTGACCGGCGTCCCCCGCTGGCGGGCGCACGGATCACGCGCCGCACCGGGCTATGCGATATTCCGGCATGCCAGCGTCTGCCCCCCTTCTCTTTTACGATGACAGCTGCGGGCTGTGCGCCCGCAGCGTCCAGTGGGTGCTCAGCCACGAAGGCGCGGACCGGTCGCTGCGCTTTGCGCCCCTCCAGGGCCGGCTGGCGCAGCGTGCGCTCGATCCTGGCGCCCGGAGCGAGCTGCCCGATTCAGTGGTCTGGCTTGAACCTGGAGCGGACGGCGTCCCACCTCGACTCCAGCTCAAGTCCGACGCTGTGCTCCGGGTGTGGCAGTATGTGGGCGGGATCTGGCGCCTGGCAGCCTACGTTGCCAGAATCGTCCCACGACCGCTGCGCGACAAACTGTATGACCTGGTGGCGAGACACCGCCATCGCTTGTCCTCGGGTCCGGCGTGCGTGGTGCCCACGGCTGAGCAGAGGGCGCGCTTCCTGGAGCTGAGGGCAGAGCGCTAAGCGCTCAGTGCCGAAGGCTGAGCGCTCAACTTCCGTCCCGCCGCCGGTCAAGCGTCCGATACTGGATCGCCTCCGCCACGTGCGGCGGCTGGATGTCCTCCTCACCGGCGAGATCGGCGATGGTCCGGGCAATCTTGATGATCCGGTGGTAGGCGCGGGCAGACAGACCCAATCGTCCCATCGCCAGCTTGAGCAGTTGCTCGCTCCGTTCTCCCAGCTGGCAGCTGTGCCGGAGATCGCGCGGCGCCATGTGGGCGTTGGCGTAGATCCCCGGCCGGTCACGGAAGCGCTCGCGCTGTCGCTGCCGAGCGGCCTCGACCCGTTCGCGAACCGCCGCACTCGGCTCCTCTGGCTGCTGTCCGGCCAGTTCGCGATAGGCCACCGCAGGCACGTGCAGGTGAATGTCGATCCGGTCGAGCAACGGGCCCGAGACGCGCGAGAGGTAGCGCTCGATGGCCTGGGCGTCACACCGGCAGGCATGGGCAGGGTCGCCATGATGACCGCAGGGGCAGGGATTCATGGCGGCAGCCAGCATGAATCGCGCGGGATAGGTCAGGCTGATGGCAGCGCGCGAAAGCGTCACCACGCCATCTTCCATCGGCTGTCGCAGGACTTCCAGCACGTTCTTCCGGAACTCCGGTAATTCATCAAGGAACAGGACACCGCCATGGGCCAGGCTGACCTCGCCTGGCCGCGGATTGGACCCGCCGCCGATAAGGCCGGCATCGCTGATGGTGTGGTGCGGAGCCCGGAATGGTCGCACGGCGCAGAGCGACTGGCCCGTCGGCAGCGTGCCCGCGACGCTATGGATCCTGGTGGTTTCCAGCGCTTCGTCCAGCGACATGCAGGGGAGAATGGTCGGCAGCCGGCGGGCCAGCATGGTCTTCCCCGCCCCCGGCGGTCCCACCAGGATGAGGTTGTGCGATCCCGCCGCTGCAATTTCGAGCGCCCGCTTGGCGCCCCCCTGCCCTCGCACGTCGGCGAAGTCCACCACGTCGTGCGCGCGCTCCCGCATCAGCGCGGCGAGATCCACGTGCTGGCGCTTGAGTGCGTCGCGCCGGCCCTCGAGCCAGTCACATACCTCCATCAGGGTGTCCGCACCGAGAACCTCGATGCCCTCTGCGACGGACGCTTCTGCGAGATTCGCGGCCGGCAGGATGACGCCCTTGCAGCCGGCACTGCGGGCGCGCAGCGCCATGGAGAGCGCGCCGCGGACCGGACGGAGGTCGCCCTCGAGTCCCACCTCGCCGAGGGCGACAAAGCCCTCGAGGAGTTCGCCGTTGGTCTGGCCACTCGCGACGAGGATGCCGAGGGCGATGGGGAGGTCCAAGGCTGAACCATCCTTCCGGATGTCCGCCGGGGCGAGATTCACCGTGATGCGCCGGAGCGGGAAGGCGAAGCCGGCATTCTGGAGTGCCGCATTGACCCGTTCCCGGCCCTCCTTCACCGCTCCCTGCGGCAATCCCACAGTCGCGAACGACGGCATGCCGCTCGCAATGTCGACTTCGACGTCCATCAGGTAGGCGTCCACCCCCAGCACCGCGGCGGACCGGATACGAGCAAGCATGCGCCGTCCGGAAACGAGACAGTGCCAATCTGTGCGACGGTGGTGCGTGCGGCGGTACCTGATTCCCGCGGAGCGGTGCATTCTGTTTCATTGGCGATGCGCGTGCCCCCCTCGCGCGCTGCGAGCCCCTTACCTTCCCATTTGCTTTTCTCCCGGTTCCATCCCGACACATCGCAATCACTTACGCGGCAACGCCAGCACGGCCCGCTTCCTGCACAGAAGCTGTACAGCACCCCGATCACTTCTCTTCGACCTTGAACGCCATGTCCGCTTCGCTACAGGAAACCGAACGCCGCGCACCGTCCCTGGACGGGTGGATGCGCACGGTCGCCGCTTCCATGGCTTTCCTGATCACGGCGCTCACCACCCAGATCGTTCGCATCAGCTGGTTCGGTCCCTCGGCGCAGCCACTCAGCACCCGGCCGTCGCTGGCCTGGCGCGCCGCGCCGAGCAGTCCGCTGGCGCTGGAACACCGCGAGGGCCTGGCGATCATCCACGAGCTCACCGCCAGCGCCTTTGCCGATTCCGCCCGCGCCATCCTGGGCGCACCCACCCGCCCTGTCGGCCTGGTGGGGCCCGCCGGTCGCGAGGCGCGCCACATTGGTGAATACATCCGCTCGCGCGACTCGGTGGCCCTGGCCCCGTCTGCCATCTTCAGCGACGCCCAGCTCCAGCATGCATTCCTCCACGAGCTGAGCCATCACTGGATGGCTCGGCACCAGGCCCTGGGCGAGCGGCTGCTCGCTGGCCTGCCACCGCTCACCGACTCCTCCCGCTACGGGTTTGGTGATCCCGACGAGCACGCGGCCGAAGCACTGGCGCACGCCGTCCAGTTCTGGCGCGCCTCGCAGCGCGGCCCCGATTCCCAGCATCGCGGGCGGCTTCTCGCCGCTTACGAGAGCGTCATGCCCGGCACCCGCCTGGCCTATCTCACCCTCATCGAAGCCGGCGATCTGCCGCTGCAGGACCTGTCCGAGTGAAGCGTCGCATCCCATTGTCACGATCCGTTGCCATCGGCACCCTGGCGGTCATCACGGCCGTCGCCATCTCCGTCGTCACCGTGCGCGCGTTCCGCAACCTGCGCACGAACGTCACGGTCCCCTACTCTGCGGTGCTCTCGAGCCTCGACGCCGGACGGGTCGACTCGGTGATCATCACACCGGGCCAGTCGGTTACCGTCTGGCAGGGCCCAGCTCGCACCAACGCGCTCTACACCGCCGCGAATGCCGACGACCTCATCGGGCGCGCCATGCAGGCAGGCGCCGCCGTCAGCTTCCGGCCGGCCGGCCAGGGCGCCACGCCCTATCTCGCCGTCACGCTGGCGCTCGGCCTCCTGATCGCCGGCACGCTGGTGCTCCGTCGCAATGCGGGGTTCGGTGGCTCGGGCTCAGAACTGGGTGAACGGGCACACTCGGAAACGACCTTTGAGCAGGTGGCCGGCAACGGCGGCGCCAAGAGCGAGCTCCAGGAAGTGGTGCAGTCGCTGCGGGATCCGGAGCGATTCGAGCGAGTGGGGGCGCGGACCCCGCGCGGCATCCTGCTCTATGGCCCGCCCGGCACCGGAAAGACGCTCATGGCGCGCGCGGTCGCCGGCGAGGCAGGCGTTCCCTTCTGGACGATTTCGGGCTCCGAGGTCACGGGCTTCATCGTGGGCCTCGGCGCCATGCGGATCAAATCGCTCTTCCGCAAGGCGCGGAAGAAGGGCGGCGTCATCTTCATTGACGAGATTGATGCGCTCGGTGGTCGCCGGGGACGCAACCGGGCCCACAACGAGGACGA
>DASSOW010000149.1:0-9939 GCA_035700175.1 Gemmatimonadales bacterium
AGCGTGACAGTGTGGGCGAGGCCCTGGCCCAGGGGCCGCAGCTCGTCGGAATAGTGCAGCCCGTTGTCGAAATCTGAACTGTCGCTCAGCTCGCCCACGGCCACCAGGCCAATGAGCCCGAGCGTGACAAGGCTGCTGGCAAGGAGCCGCCGCTGGCGCGACATGGTGGACACCAGGCTCAGGTGGGCGCTGAGCGCCGCGACGAAGATGGCGCAGGTGCCTGCCGATTCGATGAAGCTCCGGACAGGAAAATCGGGCCAGAGGAATTCAAGATAGCCGGCGGCGGCCACCCAGAGCGTGCCGATTGCGGTGGCCGTCGAGGCGATGGCCAGGTGGGTAAGGAAGCCGGCCCGTCCTCCCTGCGCTCGACCCACGATAGCCCAGATACCGGCCCAGACGGACAGCAGCGCCAGCACCAGGAAGGCGGCGCTGACCGCCGCGACGGCACTTTCGCCGTCGTAGAGCCGGAACGACGCCATCAGCATCGACAGCAGCATCGAGCCGCCGATGGCGAGCCAGGCGGCGCTCCGGGTCCGGACCAGTCGGGCAAGCTGGCTTTCGTGCGCCAGTGGGACCGCGCGCGCCACAGCGTGTCCCGCATCCAGCACCCGCAGCACCGTTTCTCCCAGCCGCACGCTACCGCCCGATGCCAGCCGGAGCCGGGGTGAGGAAGCGCCGCGCAGGCCATCGCGCACGCCATTGACGCTGCCGAGGTCCTCGACCACCACGACCCCATCGTCGGCCAAATACAGCATGGCGTGGTGCGCGTCCACGTGACGATCGTCGAGGATGACGTCGTTATCGTAGGCCCGTCCGATCCGGACCGGGAACCGCTCCACCCGCTGGCGCGCGAGCAGGTTCAGCCGCCGGTCGCGGACTTCGAGGATGATCACTCGGTCCACGAGATGCTCTCGAGAAATCGGCGGGCCACCCGCTCCGCATTTTCGAAACTGACACCGGCAAGGGTGAGGGTGGTCACCAGCCCTTCCGACCCCTTGGCGAGCGCTGCCGCCCGGACCACTACGTCGTACAGTCCCTTCATGCGCCGGTACTGCCGGGCACAGAATGCCGCCCGCAGGGTGCCACCCTTGCGCGCGATGTTGCGGGTGACGCAGCGATAGCTGGTCACATTCTCCTTGTCGCCCCAGAGCGGGGCATCGCCACCGGAAAACCTCGAGCCATAGAGCGCGTAGAAGCGGAAGCGCCCCAGTTCCCGTGAAGTCAGCACCTCGTGCGACAGTTCGATGGTCCCGGCGGCCTGGTCCTCGGAGAGATAGACGTAGTCATCGGTGGAGCACTGGTGCGACACTGTCTCATACGGCTGCCGGGGGCTGCGGTCGGCATCGGCCCAGCACTTGAAGAACGCGGCCGGCTCGGTGGGCAGCGTGAATTTCCCGATCTTGACTGTGGGAATGGGCTTCCGGAAGACGAGGTCGAGGTACTCGTCCTGATAGGCGAGGATCTGCCTTCCCGCCTCGGCGAGAAAATCGTCCACCGGGGCAAAGTCCGGCTGCCGGGTGCGCTCGAACAGGGCCAGTGCTTCACTGGACGGCACCAGGAAGCTCACCTGGTTCCCTTCGGTCGAGACATTGATGCCCACCACGTCACCTGAGGCCGAAAGGGTCGGGCCGCCGCTCATGCCTGGATTGAGCGAGCCAGTGAAGTGGATCTTGGGATAGAGCGTGTGCCGCAGGAGTCCGTTGTAGGTCCCCTCGACAATACTGAGCCCGAGGTCCTTTGGGTGACCAAGTGAGAAAAGCCGGTCGCCCTGCTCCAGTGCGACATCGTGCAGCGTAAACCACGCCGCCGGTGGCTCGCTGCTGCGTACCAGGGCAAGGTCGTGGACCACATCGATGGCGAGCAGCGTGACGCCCAGCGTGTCGCCGGCTGCAGAGATGATGCGCGCGTCGTAGCGATCGGGATCGTGCACCACCTGCGACATGACATGGTAGTTGGTGATCACGTCCCCGTCGCCGGAGACGTAGAAGCCCGAGCCCAGTGACGCCTTGGCGGCGGAGCCGTTCTCTGAAATCTCGATCTTGACGACGCGGTCGCCGAACTGGCGGAAAACCGACGCCGAGCCGGGCGAGAGCTGTTGCGCGGTGAGCGGCCGCGTCGCAGCGGACAAGCCCGGCAACAGCATCGCACACGAAAACACGAAAGCGCGAAGGGGATGGGTAGGCATCGGTCGTTGGTAGCGGTCGAGAGTCGAGGGTCGAGAGTCGAGCGTCATCGCTTCGGACGCGTTGCGCCCTCGCAAGGACGCGCAGTTCCTCGACCCTCGACCCTCGACTATTGATAAGGCGACCGCCCTAGTCTAACCCAAGCCCGCCCCCACCGCGAGGGCCGCTATCTTTTCGTGATGGGACAGGCTTCTGCCCGGCTTCGCGTGCTGCGCGCCGGCTTCCGCGCGCTCGCGCCGATGGCGCCGAAGCTCGCAGCCGAATATGCAGAGCGGCTCTTCTGCCGTCCGCCACCGCGCGAGATACGGGAGGCGGAAGCAGCCTTTCTCGCCACCGGCCGCCGAGGCGACATCCGCACCGGAACCGACACACTTGCGGCCTGGCAATGGGGAACCCAGGGCCCACTCGCCATCCTGCTGCACGGCTGGGGCAGCCGGGCCGCGCGCTGGCATCCGCTGGTGCCGGCGCTGGTCGAGGACGGGTTCCAGGTGCTGGCCTACGATCAACCGGCTCATGGACAATCGAGTGGCCAGCTCGCGTCCCTGCCCCAGTTCATTCGCGCTTTCGAGAGCGTGGTGGGGCGCCTGGGGCAGGCCCCTGCGCTGGTCGTGGGGCACTCGCTGGGCGGGTCTGCGGCGGCGATCGCCCTGCATCGCGGCGTGAGCGCTGGCCGTGTGGTCCTGCTCAGCGCGCCGTCGGAGCAGCGGGAATACGCCGAGCGCTTTGCCCGGACGGTGGGTCTGCCCGACGAGGCACGCGACCTCATGACCGACAACCTCTCACGCCGCCTCGGCTTCACCTGGAGTGATCTCGATCTCCCGGCGCTGGTCTCCAGCGTCAAGGTGCCGGCGCTGGTGATCCACGATCGTCAGGATCTCGATGTGGGCTTCAGTCACGCTGAGCGGATCGTGGCGGCCTGGCCCGGCGCCGAGCTGCTGGCCACCTCGGGAACGGGACACAGCGGCGCGCTCGAAGACGACACGGTGATCGAGCGCATCAGGACCTTCGCCGCCGCCGCGCGATGATCCTGATCGATCGCGTCAACCTGCTCGCGCCGGGCTGGTCGCACGTGGTCTCATCCACGCATGATGTCGCCGAACTGGAGCGGTTCCGCATCGAAGTCGGGGCACCGCCCGCCGCGCTGCAGCTATCCAACCCGCGCTGGCCTCATCTCGACCTGAAGCTGGAGCCGAGGGATCGCGCGCTGGCTCATCCCGGGGTCACGGTCTTCGAGTCGACCCGGGAGCTCATCCGCCACATGCACCGCCTGCAAGACCGTCAAACCTCCTGATGCTCGAACTCCTGCTGAACGCCGACTTGTTTGCGCCCCGGCCGCTGGGACATCGGCACCTGCTCGTGGCCGGCGGGAAAGTCATCTGGATCGGGAGCGAGATTCCGAACGTCAAAGGCGTGGCGGTGAATTGCACCGACGCGGAAGGCCGCCGGGTCATTCCCGGCCTGGTGGACGGCCACGTCCACGTCACGGGTGGCGGCGGGGAGGCCGGCCCCGAGTCCCGTGTCCCGAGTCCGGCACTCAGCGATTACACCACGGCCGGCATCACCACGGTCATCGGCCTCCTCGGCACCGACGACAACATCCGCTCGCCGGCGGAGCTGACGGCGGCCACGCTGGCACTGAGGCGCCTGGGGCTCTCCGCGTGGTGCCTCACGGGCGGCTACCACCTCCCCGCCCGTACCGTCACCGGAAGCGTGCGTTCCGACCTGATACTGCTCGAGCCCATGCTCGGCGTGGGCGAAGTGGCGGTCAGCGACCATCGGTCGAGCCAGCCGACGCTCGATGTGCTGCTCGCCACAGCGGCGGAGGCCCACGTGGGTGGACTCTTGGGCGGGAAGGCGGGCATACTGCATCTTCATGTCGGGGACGGGCCGCGAGGCCTCTCCCTCATCCGCGAGGCCATTGCCGGCAGTGAGCTGCCGGCGAGGGTCTTCAATCCGACGCACGTGAACCGGAGACGGGCATTGCTCGACGAAGCGACGGAACTGGCACGCGCCGGCGCGGTGGTGGATATCACCGCGTTTCCGGTGGCGGACGATGAAGATGCGTGGCCTGCTCACGTGGCGCTGAGCCGTTATCTCGACAGCGGCGCGCCGGCTGAGGGGGTTACCGTGAGCAGCGACGCGGGCGGGTCCCTGCCGGTCTTCGATGCTGAGGGGCGGGTGGCCGCCATGGAGGCGGGACGGCCCCGGGCGCTGCTGGATGCGCTCAAGGCCGCGCTCGACGCCGGCCTGCCACTCGAGCGCGCGCTCCCGGCATTTACCCTGAACCCCGCCCGGCACTGGGGTCTCAGGCAGAAGGGGCGGCTCGACAGTGGCGCGGATGCCGACCTGGTCGTGCTCGATGATGACGGAGCGGTGGTCCACGTGATGGCGCGGGGCCGCTGGCACGTGCGCGACAGCAAGAGCATCGTGAAGGGCCCGCTGGAGAACCGGGCGTGACGGGGATCAAGCCGGCAGGGGGCGCGGGGTTCGTCGTGCCCGTGGGCGGAGCGGAGGACAAGGTGGGCGCGAGCATGATTCTCCGGCGCTTCACCTCGATCGCAGGAGGCGACGATGCCGTGATCGCCATCCTGCCCACGGCATCCGAGGTGGTGGATACGGGAGAACGTTACGCCCGGCTGTTCCAGAACTTCGGCGCGCGGAAGACGACGGTCATCCCGATCACGTCGCGCACCGACGCCAACGACCAGACCGTGGTGCGAGCGCTGGACGAGTGCAGCGGCATCTTCATTACCGGCGGCAACCAGCTCCGGCTCGGCACGATGGTGGGAGGAACCGAACTGGCCCGCACCATCCGCGCGCGCAACAACGCCGGCGCGCACGTGGCCGGGACATCAGCGGGCGCGGCGTTCCTGTGTGAACACATGATCGCGTTCGGCGAGGAAGGCGCGTCGCCGCTGGCCGGCAGCGTCACGCTGGCACCGGGGCTGGGACTTTCCAACACGGTCATCATTGACCAGCATTTCCGCCAGCGCGACCGTCTGGGCCGCCTGCTGACCGCGCTGGCCTACAACCCCTTCGCGCTGGGGCTCGGGCTGGATGAAAACACGGCGGCGTTCATCGGCCCTGACGGGGTGTTCGAGGTGGTGGGCGGCGGCTCCATCACGGTGGTGGACCCGTCGGACCTGGAGTTCAGTTCCATGGCACGGGTGCGGCGCAATGATCCGGTCTGTCTCATCGGGCTTCGCCTGCACATACTTGATCACGGATCTACGTTCAACCTGAAGACGCGGAAGGCGACGCCTCCACCCGAGATCGCCGAGCGTCCGTGAAGTCATATATGTGGGGTCGCCATGCGCATCATGGATCGCGCCGTTTACGTCGGCCCGAGTCTGTACGCCCATTTCCCTGTCATCCGGCTCGACCTTGAGCTGGACGCGCTCGAGGACTGGCCCACCGCGCGCCTCGGCAACGCATTCATAGACTCGCTGCTCGCGGCCTTGCCCGGGCTCGCCGATCACGGCTGCTCCTACGGGACGGCGGGCGGGTTCGTGCGGCGCCTGCGCGAGGGCGAGGGCACCTGGCTGGGGCACGTGCTGGAGCACGTCGCCATTGAGTTGCAGTGCGTGGCCGGACACCAGATCACCTTCGGCAAGACCCGCTCGCTGGGCCCGCGTGGCCACTACTGGCTGGTGTACCAGTACGCCCAGCGGGAGGTGGGTCTCGAGGCCGGCGAGCTGGGACTCACGCTGCTGCACAGCCTGCTGCCGCCCGAGCTCCAGCCACCCGGCAGCGTGCCGCCTGGGTTCGACTTTGCCCGGGAGCGCGACGAGTTCATCCGCTTTACCCAGCGCCACGCGCTGGGGCCCAGCACGGCCGCGCTGGTGCAAGCCGCCACCGTGCGCGGCATCCCCTGGCTTCGCTCCAGCACCAACAGTCTCATCCAGCTGGGGCACGGCCGATATCAGCGGCGGGTGCAGGCCACGGTCACCAGCCAGACTTCACACGTCGCCGTGGAACTCGCCTCCGACAAGGAAGAAACCAACAGGGTGCTTGGCGCCCTCGGGCTTCCCGTGCCGCAACAGGAGCTGGTGCAGTCGGCCGACGACGCCGTGGCCGCAGCGGAGCGTATCGGCTATCCCGTGGTGGTGAAGCCGTACAACGCCAACCATGGGCGGGGCATCTCCATCCACCTCACGACCGAGGCCCAGGTACGCGATGGGTTCCAGGTGGCGGTGGAGCACAGCAGCAGCGTGATCGTCGAGGCGTTCGTGCAGGGCTTTGACCACAGGATGCTGGTCATCAACGGGAAGCTGGAAGCGGTCTCGCTCAGGCGCCCGGGCAACGTGACTGGCGATGGCCGCCGCACCATCGCCAAGCTGGTCGAGCAGGTGAACGAGGATCCCCGGCGCGGCATCGGGCACGAGAAGGTGCTCACCCGGCTGGAACTCGACCGGCAGGCCGAGGCGCTGCTGGCGCGCATGGGCTACAGCGCGGAGACCGTGCCCGCCGAGGGCGAAGTGGTCTACCTCCGCTCCACTGGCAACCTCTCCACCGGCGGCACCGCCACCGACGTCACCGACATCACCCATCCCGACAACGCCGAGATGGCGGTGCGCGCAGTGGAAGCGATCGGGCTCGATGTCGGCGGCGTGGACTTTATCAGCCAGGACATCTCGCGTTCCTACAAGGAAGTGGGCGGCGCCATCGTGGAGGTGAACGCCGCGCCGGGATTCCGGATGCACATGGCGCCGAGCGAGGGGAAAGCGCGCGACGTCGCGGGGCCGGTGATCGACATGCTCTTCCCGCCGGGCACGCCCAGCAGCATCCCGATTGCTGCCGTGACCGGAACCAATGGCAAGACCACCACGGCGCGCATGCTGGCCCACATCCTCAAGCTCGCGGGCCAGGTAGTGGGGCTGACGACGACCGACGGGGTGTACATCGACGGCCAGCGCACCGTCGCGGGCGACATGACCGGCCCGGTGGCCGCGCGCATGGTGCTCGCGGATCCGTTCGTGGACGTGGCGGTGCTGGAAGTGGCGCGGGGCGGGCTGCTGCGGGCGGGACTGGGCGTGCGCCAGGTGGACGTGGGTGCCGTGCTCAATGTGCGCGAGGACCACCTCGGCATGCACGGCATCAACTCGCTGCGCGACCTCGCCAAGGTGAAGCGAATCGTCGTGGAGGTGGCGCGCGACACCGCCATCCTGAACGCCGATGATCCCCTCTGCCTCAAGATGGCGGACCACACGCCGGCACGGCATCTCTGCTATGTCACCATGAACCCGGGCCACGAGCTGGTGCGGGAGCACATCCAGGCGGGTGGCCGTGGCTGCGTGCTCGAGGCCGGCATGACGGGCCAGATGATCACGCTGTATGACCACGGCGCCCACATTCCGCTGCTGGCCGCGCACCTGATCCCGGCCACGCTCGATGGCCGCGCCACGCACAATGTGCAGAACGCCATGTTTGCCGCAGCGATGGCCTTCAGCATGGGGCTCAAGCTGGAGAACATCCGGCATGGACTGCAGACGTTTGATACGACGTTCTTCCAGGCGCCGGGACGCGGCAACGTCTTCAGCGAACACCCCTTCAAGGTGATCCTCGACTATGGGCACAACGCCGCGGCGGTCGAGGCCATGGTGCAATTCGTCGAGCGGCTGGGCACGACCGGGCGGCGGATCGTGGTCATCACCTCGCCAGGGGACCGGCGGGACGAGGACATGCTGGCCATGGCGGCGAGCGTGGCCGGCTATTTCGATCTCTACATCTGTCGCGAGGACGACAATCGGCGGGGCCGGGCCCCGGGAGAGATCCCGGCGCTGCTGCGCGAGGGACTCATCGGCGCGGGCGTGCCTGCGGACGCGATCCGCGTCATCGCCGATGAACAGGCCGCAGTGACCGCAGCCCTCGGCGAGGCACATGCCGGCGACCTGGTGCTCATCTTCGGCGACAACGTGGCGCGCTGCTGGGAGCAGATCGTCACCTTCAAGCCGGTGCATGCCGAGCGGCGGGCGGTGCGCCGCCCTGCCGACGGCTCGGGCGCCACCGTCCCGCCCGACGAACGCGCGACCCCGCGTGCCTACGTGCGGGACGTGCGGGGCGTGCGCCTCGCGCGCGATCTCGAGCTTGGCGACTGAGCCATGCCTGAAGCCCGGCGCCTCATCGGCCCGCACCTGCTCGATGACCGGACTGGTGCGGCGCTCGACGTACCACTGGCCTCCGAGACCGATGCGCTGATCCCGCTGTGGGAAGCAGAAGCGCGCCGCCTGCTCGCGGCCATGGGCTGGGAACGGGAAGGCACCCGGACCCATCGATTCAGCGGAGGCGCGTGCCTCTTCGTGAGCGCGCCGGTGGACGTGCTGTACGCTGCCACCGATCTGGCGGAGATGGCGTGGCAGGCCGCAGAGGCGCGCTACCGCGGCGAGGCACCAGATCCTGGAGCCGAAGAACGCCTGCGGGCGCTGATCGTCGAGGAGCGGCGCCCGCACGTGCGCATGCTCGCGCGCGCCGCCGAAGAGCGCGGCGTGACTTTCCTCCACGATGCCAGCGGCGTCTCGGTCGGCACCGGACGGGGCGCGGTCTTCTTTCCCCATGACGCCATCCCCGAGCCAGGCGACGTGGACTGGGAGCTGGTGTACGATGTGCCGCTGGTGCTGGTCACCGGCTCCAACGGCAAGACCACCTCGGTGCGGCTCATCGCCGCCATGGCGGAGGCAGCGGGGCTGCTCACCGGTATCGCCACCACCGACGGCGTCGTGATCGGCGGCGCGATGGTCTCGGCAGATGACTTCAGCGGCCCGATGGGCGCACGCCAGGTACTGCGCCACGCCGCCGTGGAGTGCGCGGTGCTGGAGACGGCGCGCGGCGGTATCCTTCGGCGCGGGCTCGCGGTGCGCCATGCCGACTCGGCGCTGGTCACCAATATTGCCGAGGACCACTTCGGCGACTGGGGCGTCAACTCGCTCGACGACCTTGCCGACGTGAAGCTGGTGATCGGCCGTGTCGTGCGCGACGGCGGCGCCATCTGCCTCAATGGTGACGACGCCATACTGGCCGCACGCGCGCCCCGGCTGGGCCCGCGCGCCTCATGGTTCTCCCTGGACGCTGCACTTCCCCTGCTCGAGACGGGTCGCAGCGCCGCATGGCTCGACAACAACACCCTCATGCTCCGTCGTGGCGACCAATGCGATGCCATCATGGATGCGCGCAGTATCCCGCTCACCCTCCGCGGCGCCGCCCGTTACAACGTGTCCAACGCGCTGGGCGCGCTGCTCGCGGCCGCGTCGCTGAAGCGGCCAGACGGGGCGCCACTCATTTCGCTGGGCGCCATGCGTGCGGCACTGGAAGGTTTCGAGTCCTCGCTGGACCGGAATCCCGGCCGGGGCAACCTGCTGGACGTTGGTGGAGTTCACGTGCTGGTGGACTACGCCCACAACCCGCACGGGATGGCGGCGCTCACGCAGATGATCTCTGCGCTTCCAGCCAGGCGGCGGCTCATCGTCCTGGGGCAGGCCGGTGATCGCACCGATGAAGCACTGCGTGCACTGGCGCAGTCGGCCTGGGCGCTCGAGCCTGACCGGATCATCCTCAAGGAGATGGGCAAGTACCGCCGCGGCCGGGCCGAGGGAGAGGTCCGCCATGTGCTGGAGGCAGAGTTGCTGTCGCTCGGTGCGTCGGCGGAGATGATCGAGCAGGTGGAAACGGAGGAGGACGCGACGCGGTCCGCGCTGGCGTGGGCCCAGGAGGGTGACCTGCTGATCCTGCTGGTGCACGAGAAGCGGGAGGCGGTGCTCAG
>DASSOW010000150.1:0-3925 GCA_035700175.1 Gemmatimonadales bacterium
GCATTCGAGTGGCGGTCGACGACTTTGGGACCGGCCATGCGGGGCTTCGCTCGTTTCGGAGCTATCCAGCTGACACACTGAAGATCGATCGACAATACATCGCCACCCTCGGTCGCGATGATGCAGCCACGACCGTCGTCAGCGCGGTGCTCGAGTTTGCTCATCGCCTGGGCCTGAGTGTGACCGCCGAAGGAGTCGAGACTGATGAGCAGGCTGAGCTCCTGCGTGCGTTGGGCTGCGAGCGCGGTCAGGGGTTCCGCTTTGGCAAGCCCGACACACTGGACACCGTGAGTGCGCTCCTGGCGCAGGATTCCCTGCATGCTTCAGCAACCGACACGTCGTTCACTTCACAGGAGCTCCAGCGGTCGGCATAGTTCAGAATTTCAGGGATAGATTCTGGTAGCAGAGCTGACAAAATCTCCGCTCCATCGCCGGCGAGGTGCCGTTGCCAGAGCGATGAAGTACAGCGAGGATTCGTTACTGGACTGCGTGTGTGACCGGGGAATCAGGGCTTCGCCGCGGTTCCGAACACGTCACTCAGGTCCACGGGAGAGCGGCGATACCGGCCATCCCGGGCAACCGGGATTGCTCCACTCGGAGCACGTCCTGTCTACCAGCCGCGCAGTTTCTCAGGGGTGAAGCGGATCGGAACGGTGTAGGCGGCTTCGTACTCGGCGCGGGTCATCTTGATCCCCTTCATGCCCTCGGCGTAGCGCTCGGCATAGCGATCGAGGATGTCGTCCGGGAGATCGGCGCGGTCGATGATTTCGGCCCGGCCGGTGAAGATCGTGACGTGCTCCTCGTCGGCTGTGGCGTCGAGGTTGACGGCGATGCGCGGGGAACGCCGGATGTTGGCCAGCTTGGCCTGGTTCGCCCGGCTAAAGATGTAGATCACGCCGTCATCCCAGATGAACCAAACCGGGTTGGGCTGCGGTGTCCCGTCGCTGCTGACGGTGGTCAGCCAGGCCAGCTTTTGCTCATCGAGCCGCTTCACCACGTTGTGGCCGAATTCCGTCGACGTGTCGATCTTGAACCCCACGGGTTACTCCCTTCCCTGTTCCCTCGTTCGGTGGCCATTATCCACTAGAGCCAGGTGGCGATCAGGGCCATGGCTGCAAGGGTCATGACACCGGCGGCAACCCAGCAGGCGATGTGGATGGGGCGGCTGACCCGCTGCTCGCCCATGACGGCCGCGTTGTTCGCGACGACAGTGATCAGGACCAGGAGCGGCGGGGCGAGCAGGCCGTTCAGGATGGCGGTCCAGTACAGTGCCTGGATCACGTTGATGCCGATGAAATTGATCATCATGCCGACCAGCGTGGCTACGATGATCACGGCGTAGAAGGGCTTCGCCTGCTTGGGCTTCTCGTCGAGCCCATATCGCCAGCCCCACGCCTCCGCAGCGGCATAGGCGCCCGAGCCGGTCAGGATTGGCACGGCCAGGAAACCGGACCCGATCAGGCCGAGCGCGAGCAGGGCCTCGGTGCCCCGCCCGGCCAATGGCCGCAGTGCCTGGGCGGCTTCGGTCGCGGTCTGGACATTGGTCAACCCCTCCTGGTGGAGCGTGGCCGCCGTGGTCAGGATGATGAAATACATCACCACGTTCGAGAAGAGCATGCCGATGCCGACATCCCACCCGGCGCGGCGAAGCTCGGTGCGTGTGGCGCCCCGGCGCGACCACTGGCTGGTTCGGCCCTCGCTGATCTCCTCTTCGACCTCCTCGCTGGCCTGCCAGAAGAAGAGATAGGGCGAGATCGTCGTGCCGAGGAGTGCGACCATGGCCATGATGTAGGTCTGGTCGAAGCGGAGCGTGGGTATGAAGGTGCCGCGCAAGACGGCGGGCACATCCGGGCGGGCGAAGACGGCCGCGCCGATGTACCCGAACAGGGCCAGGGTCAGCCACTTGAATACCCGCGCGATCAGCCGGTATGAGCCAAAGATTTGCAGCGCGAGAATGGCGATCGTCACCGGGATGATGGTCGCCGCGACCGGAACCGGAATGAGCAGGTGAATGCCGGCCGCGATCGCTCCGATGTCCGCGCCGGCGTTGATGGTGTTTGCCACGATCAGGATGGTGACGGACGAGTAGAGCACCCAGCGCGGGTAGTGCTGGCGGAGCACGCCGCCGAGCCCGGTCCCGGCCACCATCCCGACCTTGGCGCAGGTGTACTGGATGGTCGCCATGAGCGGGAATGAGGCGAGCGCGGTCCAGAGCGGCGCGAAGCCGAGGGATGCGCCGACGCTGGCATAGGTGCCGATGCCGGATGGGTCGTCGTCGGACGCGCCGGTGATGAAGCCGGGACCGAGGGTGTTGAAGAGGCGGCGAAACCGGGAAGGCGACGCCTCGTCCGGTCGCCCGGCCATCGGCTCTGAGTAGGGAATCCGCCGCGCGGTGGGATCGAGATCGTCCGCCGCTCGCTCCTGGTTCATCGAAGCGCACCTGCTCGTCAGCGCCAGCGTCACGCAATCGCACGGATCGGGCGGAGATCTCGCACCCACACGATCACCGAGTTCCCCGACCTGCGCGCCAGCCCGTCCAGCGGCGACCCCGCCAATCCCGGCCGAGCCGCATCCGCGGCCGCGCCGGTCAGCGCTTCGCCTATTCCGATATACGTTTTCCCCCTGATCGTGAGCGTAGCGGGGGCGTCACCGGCCAGATTCCGCCACCAGCGCTTGTGGGCCGGGTT
This sequence comes from Gemmatimonadales bacterium, assembly GCA_035700175.1. Lineage (GTDB taxonomy): Bacteria > Gemmatimonadota > Gemmatimonadetes > Gemmatimonadales > GWC2-71-9 > CAMLHP01. The sequence continues at coordinate 2,688 of DASSOW010000150.1, forward strand.
GCCCGGGACGATCCAGATCGATCCGTCGCGTTCTGCGTACTGGAGCGGAAGCGTCCAGGAGCGCCCGGTGGTCCGCCCGGTGATGGTCAACAGCAGGAGATAGCGGCTCAGCAGCCAATGGAGTGGCGAGCGCAGGATGAGCCGGACAACCGGGTTCACGACCCGGTTCATGAGCGTGAGCCAAAGCGGCCTGGTGTCGTGGCGGTCCATCCCGAATCACCTTAGGAGCATGCCGGAACTGCGATTCCGCCCGTACGGTATCGCGGCGCATGTGGCGTCCGCGTGCGACGTTTTCCGGCGCTCGTTGCAAATCCGCCTCACGATGCGGCAATGGCGGCGGGATTCGCGACCGATTGGCCATACCAGGAGAGGCACGCGCGGCCTACGCTGCCGTCGGTACCCCGCGTCTGAGAGGCAGAATTCCGGCATGCAGCAAACGGCAGAACCCCAGCGCGGGTACGAGATCAATGGGCAGGCGCGGAGTCGCGATACCCTGTCCACGCGGATGATCATTGTGCTCGACCGGGCGATCTACCGGTTCGCCGGACGGTGGCTCGTTGGCTTCAACGCAATCATCGGGGCCTATGCGGCGCTCGTGGTCCTGGCGCCGATCCTGACCGCGGTCGGGTACGACGGCGCGGCGCGGCCGATCTACCGCTTCTTCGGCCTCTTCTGCCACCAGGATCCGGACCGCAGTTTTCACCTGTTTGGGCAGCAGTTCGCCTGCTGCGAGCGCTGCGCGGCGATTTACGGCTCGGTGGCGCTCTGCGGTCTGCTCTTCGCATGTACCCGGAGCCGAATCCGGAATCCGCGGTACGTTGAACTGGTGCTGCTGGTTTCGCCGGTCGTGCTTGATGGCATGGCGGTCGGGTCGGGGCTCTATGGCGGGAACGTCGTGATGCGGGTAATCACCGGCACACTCTTCGGGTTGGCCGTGGTCTGGTTCCTCTACCCGCGCTTCGACGCCGGGTTTGCTGCCATGCGCACCCGCCTCGAAACCCTCTTCGACCGCCTGGTCGCCCAGGGCCGCGCCAAACCGCTGGCCTCGTGAGACGACCAAATCAGGCGTCCATTGCCGCAAGTTCGCACCTAAACGTAGCGCGGGGTTACCACGCCCCGCATTTGCTCCTCCTCGCGCACGTTGGTCGGAGCCGAAGCGGCTACGGGATTGTCGCCCTCTCAACGTGGTTGTCGTGACCGGGTCCGGGCGGGGCATGATCCCCTCTCCGGCTCTCCCC
>DASSOW010000151.1:0-10646 GCA_035700175.1 Gemmatimonadales bacterium
CGGCTCAGGTCCACCAGCGTCGAGGTGTCCACGTCAATGTTGTAGAAACCCGCGGCAATCTCCTCGGCAATCAGCTTCTTGACCTCGCCCACTTCCTTGTCGGGATCGGCCGAGTACTTGGCGGCGCTCACCTGGCAGTGATCGCCCTGGATGAAGAGCGGCAGTCGGTAGCCCTCGCGCAGCGCCGCCGCCAGCATGACGGCCACGTACTCGGCCGGGCGCTGGTCGGTGTAGGCAATCTCGGAGCGCGCAATCTCCAGGATCAGCGCGCCGGCCCGCCCTGCCTTGGCCGCGCGGAACACGGCCCGCGCCGAGTCGTACGCCATGGCCCGGATGTTGATGGCCGGCACGGTGAACCCGGCGCATTCGCCGCGACCACGGGCCAGGTACAGTTCGTGGATCGACGCCGGCCGTACGCCCTGGGCCTGGCCCAGCTCCCACAGCAGCCACCGCGCCACTTCCCGGAGATTCCCGTCGCCAAAGACAGCGCGATGCGCCAGCTGGTCCATGGCGGCCGTGCGCAACGGCGCGGGATCCCGCACTTCCACGCCGCCCGGCACGACCGAAACGGCGGATCCAAACAGCTCAGCTGCCAGGGCAGCGGCATCAACGGTCATGCGACAACACACCTCGTTGCTGAAGCCAGAATTGCATGGCGCCCGACTCGCCAAAGGTATCCGGCGCGCCCGGTGCGGCCAAGGTACTACACTTCGTCCCCGGCGGGCCGTGGCGCAATCGGCTCGTCGAAGCCGGGACGGCCCATGGCCGTGTACGTAAGCCGCTTGCCCAGCTCCACACCCGGCTGGTCGAAGGGATCGATGCCGTACCAGAGTCCCGCGTAGCCGCAGGCCACCTGGAAGAACATCAGCAGCTCACCAAAACTCTCTGCGTCGAGCTGCGGCAGCCGCAGCGTCATGTTCATGCGGCCCATCCGGGCCAGCGCCGACGAGGTCGCCTCCAGTTCGGCCCGCAGCAGTTCCTGCAGCGAATGGCCACCCAGGTAGGCCAGTTCCTGGGGAGCGTCCTCGCGAGCCGGGATGGTCACGTCCCCGCCGTGATCGGTCACGTCCACGAAGGTGATGGCCTTGTCGTACGGCCCCTCCATGAAGAGCTGCACCTGGCTGTGCTGGTCGGTGGCGCCCACTGCGCCCACCGGGGTTGGCCCGGTGTTGATCAGCTCGCCGCGACGATCGAGCCGCTTGCCCAGGCTTTCCGCCCAGAGCTGGCGATACCATTCGGCGAACTCCCGCAGCCGGTCGGCGTAGGGCATCACGATATGGATGCGGGCGCCGTACCAGGTGTCGGCAGCCCAGAGCAGCGCCGCATAGAGCGCAGGCGCGTTGGACAGCAGCTCCTCTGGCTGCGCCCGCTCGAGGGCCCGCCCGGCTCCCCGCAGCAACCCCTCGATGTCGATGCCGACCAGCGCCGCCGGCAGGAGGCCCACCGGAGACAGCACGCTGTAGCGGCCACCGACGCCGGGTGGCACCGGGAGCGCCGGGATGCCTTCGTTCCGCGCAATTTCGCGGAGCGCGCCCTTCTCGGGATCGGTGGTGAAGACGAGATGCCGCACCGCTGCGGCCCCCAGCGCACTCTCCAGCCACTGGCGCACGATCATGTATTGCGCCATCGTCTCGGCCGTGCCCCCAGACTTGCTGACCACGTTGACCAGGACCCGGCGCGGGTCGATGCGATCCAGGGTGGCGCGGACGGTGACGGGGTCGACATTCTCGAGCACCGTGAGCCGGGGAAAGAATTCCCGCGCGTCGTCGTCCAGCTCGTTCCAGGCCGGCTGCTTCAGCGCGTTGAGCAGCGCCTTGGTCCCCAGCGCCGAGCCGCCGATGCCGAGCACCAGGACGTGGTCGTGCGCCTGCCCCATGCCCTCGGCGAAGCTGAGGATCTCGCGCACGACCTGTTCCTGCTGCACGAGATCATAGAAGCCGAAATCGCCTTCCTTGCGCCGCGCGCGGAGCTCCGCCTGGATCCTGGGAAAGCGTTTCTGCAATTCGGCAAGCCGTGTGCGGGAAAGCCCGCGCTCCCCGTCGATGCCGCCATCCAGGCCGTCCTCCAGCATGCGGCCGTATTGCAGCGTGATCACGATACCTCCACGACGAGTCCGTCGTATGCCGGAGCGATGCCCGGCGGCAGCGCCGCGGCAAGCGCGGCGTGTCCCGTTTCATGCGTCAGGTGCGTGAGAAACGTCCGCGGCGCACCAACCTGCTGAGCCACCGCGATGGCTTCGGGGATGCTGAGGTGGGTCGGGTGCGGACGCCACCACAGCGCATTGAGCACCAGCACCTGCACGTCCTGCAGTGCCGGATACACCGCGGGCGGCACCGATTTCACGTCCGTAATGTATGCCAGCGGGCCAATTCGGTAACCGAAGACCCGCATGGCGCCATGGAACAGTTCCAGCGGCACGACTGGGAGGCCGGCAATCACCGTCGTGCGGCCTGCCTCGAGCGCGCGCGCCTGCAGCCGCGGCTTGGATGTCCCGGCCACCGGCTGCACATCATCATCAAAGATGTACTCGTAGGCGCGCGCCAGCCGCGACACGGTCTCCGGGGGACCGTACACCGGCAGCGGCTGGCCCGATTGCACCGAGAAGGCTCGCAGGTCGTCGATCCCGGCGATGTGATCGGCGTGCTCGTGGGTGTACAGCACGGCGTCCAGCTTGCGCACCTGCGCCCGAATCAGCTGCAGGCGGAGCTCTGGCGGCGTGTCGATGAGCACTGCGATGTCATCCTGCTCCACCAGCGCGGCCGAGCGGGAGCGCTGGTCACGGGCATCCGCCGAGTGGCAGACTTGGCAGTCGCATCCCACCTGCGGTATGCCGAACGACGTCCCGGTCCCCAGGAAGCGCAGCCGCACGGGTCAGACGATCTCCACCTTGAGCAGGTTGGTGGTGCCGGGCTGGTCCCAGGGCACGCCGGCAGTCACGACCACACGATCTCCCGGTTCGGCGAGCCCCCGGTCGAGGAGGCGCTGGCGGGCCTCGGGCAGCATGTGCTCGTAGGTGGGATAATGGTCTGCCAGGGCTGGAATGACGCCCCAGACGAGCGCCAGCTGGCGGAAGGTCTCGGGCTCGGGGGTCACGGCAAAGATGGGCACGTTGGGCCGGCAGGCGGCCACCATGCGTGCGGTGAAGCCGGAGGACGTAAAGCAGACAATGCACGGCGTCCGCAGCAGCTCGGCCGCTGCACAGGTTGCCACAGCGATGGCCGACTCGGTTCGGGTAGACGCCTGGTCGGTACCGCGGCGCCCAAAGGCGCCACCCATTTCCGGCGTCCGGCCTGCCACGATATCCAGCGCCGTGCTGCGCTGGGGCCGCTCCCGCTCAAGCTCCCTGGCGATGCGCACCATGGCCTCGACCGATTCGCGGGCGTAGGCCCCCACGGCTGTCTCCGCCGAGAGCATCACCGCGTCGGTGCCGTCGAGAATGGCGTTGGCGACGTCGGAGACTTCCGCCCGGGTCGGGCGTGGCGCATGAATCATGCTCTCGAGCATCTGGGTCGCCGTGATGACCGGCTTCTGGGCCAGGTTGGCCTCGCGGATCAGGCGCTTCTGCGCCAGCGGCACTTCCTCGAACGGCAGTTCGACGCCCAGGTCGCCGCGCGCCACCATGATCGCATCCGATGCCGTGATGATGGACTGCAGGTTCCTGAGCGCGGTGTCCTTCTCGATCTTGGCGATGAGCTTGGTGCGCCTGGGAATCAGCTTCCGCATGGCCTGCAGGTCTTCGGCCCGGCGCACAAACGACATGGCAATGAAGTCCACGCCCAGCTCGACGGCGCGTGCTGCTTCCTCCCGGTCACGGTCGCTCAGCGGCGGGGCGCTCACGTCCGCGCCCGGGAGATTGATCCCCTTGTTGCTGCGCAGTTCGCCGCCGTAGAGGACGGTCCCGCGGACCCGGTCGCCGTCGACTGCCGTGACCTCGACCGCGAGCAGGCCGTCGTCCAGCAGGATCCGCGACCCGATCGTGACGTCGCTGGCCAGCGCCTCGTAGGTGGTGGGGATTTCCGCCTCGGTTGCGGTCGATTCCGGTGCAAAAGTGACGCGCTCGTCCCGGGTCAGCAGCCGGGGCGTGTCGAGCCGACCCACGCGAATACGCGGCCCCTGCAGGTCCACCAGGATGGCCGCGGACGCGCCCTGGGTGGTGCGCTCCCTGAGGACCTCCTTCAGGTCCTTGATCCATCGCTCCCGGATCTCGGGCGTGCCGTGAGAGCTGTTGATCCGCACGACGTCCACCCCGGCGTCCAGCAGGCTGCGCATGCCGTCCGGCGTGTCCCAGCTGGGACCCAGCGTGGCTACGATCTTGGTGCGGCGGTACGTCGTCCGGCTCACATGATCTCCCGTTCATCGGAGGGCGCGGGTGCGTCCGCAGTTTAGTCGGATCATGAAGATGGCGCACGACGTGCCGCACCGGCGTCGCATCCGTGCGACGCCCCGATGGACGGCTGCATCAGCGGGCCGCCAACCGCCAGGCGCTGGGCGCTCAGCGCTCGACGTCCGGCGCATAGCGTTGCCTGCCCGTGTTTCACTCTGGCCCCGGACTTGCGAAAAGGTGTACCGAGCGGTCTTTTCCCCGTACCCGGAACCAGAATGATTTCCCCGTCACCTCGCCAGCACGTGCTGACCGTTGGCCTGGAGGATTTTTTCCAGGTTGACGCCTTCGACCGCCTGATCGAGCCGCGCCAGTGGCCACGCTTCGAGCGGCGGCTGGAGCGCAGCACCGCCCGGACCCTCGACCTGCTCGACGAGGCCGGCGCGCGCGCCACGTTCTTCGTGCTCGGATGGATTGCCGACATTGCCCCCGAGCTGGTGCGGAGCATCGCCGAGCGGGGGCACGAGATCGCGAGCCGGGGCTACGATCACCGCAGCATCGCCAGCCTGGAGCCGGAATCGTTCCGGGACGATCTCAATCGCTCGCGCGAGGCAATCGAGCGCGCGGCCGGTGTCCGCGTCCTGGGCCACCGGGCTGCCCGGCTCTGGTATCACCCTGCCAATCTCTGGGCGCTCGAGGTGCTTGCCGCCGAAGGCTACGCCTACGATTCGAGCTTGGCCCCGTTCCTCCGGCGTTTCGCGCAGGAGCCCTGGCGGCGTCACGCCCACCCGGTTGAAAGCGCCAGCGGCGTGATCTGGGAGCTGCCGGTCAGTACCACGCGGGTCCTCGGACAGAGCATCCCTATCGCCGGCGGCAACTACGCGCGCCAGCTTCCTGCGCACTTCATTGATGGCCGCGTGGAGCGTTGGATGAGGGAAGAGCCGGCGCCGTTCGTCATGTACTTCCACGTCTGGGAGCTGGACCCGGAGCAGCCCCGCGTGGCCGCCCCGCTGCTGCAGCGCATCCGCCAGTACCGCAACCTCGATCGCACCCGCGAGTTCGTGACCCGGTGGCTGTCACGGCACAAGTTCGGGTCGGCGGCGGGGTATCTCGGGCTCACGCAGGAGCGGGTGGGAGACGCTATGCGCTCTGGGCCATGGGCTGACGACGCGGCGCTCAACGCTCAGAGCCCAGCGCATGGCTCCCAGCTCACGGTGCAGAGCGCACAGCGCGAAGCGCACAGCGAAGAGCGCCCCGTCACCATCGTCATCCCCTGCTTCAACGAGGAGCAGTCGCTGCCCTACCTCGCCAACACGCTCGGCGAGCTAGCGGCGACTCTCGAGACGCAGTGGACCGTGCGCTACGTGTTCGTGGACGACGGCAGCACCGATGCGACATGGGCGACGCTCGAGCGGATCTTCGGAGACCGCGACGACGTGAGCCTCGTGCGCCACCCGCGAAACCAGGGGATCGCGGCTGCCATCCGCACCGGCATCCTGCGCTCCCGCACCGAGATTGTCTGCTCCATCGATTGCGACTGCAGCTACGATCCGCTCCTGCTGCGCGACATGATCCCGCTGCTGGCTGACGGCGTCGATCTCGTCACTGCCTCGCCCTACCATCCGGATGGCGCCGTGCGGAACGTGCCGACCTGGCGCCTGGGGCTTTCGCGCTCACTGTCCCGGCTGTATCGCGTGCTGTTGGGAAGCTCGCTGTCCACCTATACGAGCTGCTTCCGTGTCTACCGCCGAGCGACGGTCGCCGAGTGTCGGGCGGACCGGGGAGGATTTCTCGGGATTGCCGAGTTGCTGGGCCGGATCCTGCTCGCCGATGGTCAGGTGGTCGAGTATCCGGCAACGCTCGAGGTGCGCGTGCTCGGCAGGTCCAAGATGAAAGTCCTCCGCACCATCGTGGGTCACCTGGGCCTTGCCACCGTGCTTGGGGGCGCCCGGCTCCGCCGGATGGCGCAGCACGCATGGGAACGGATCGGCGGCATGTCGGCGCGGGCAGTCCGGAGGGTGCCGCTTGGCAGCTCGTCCTGACGTAGCCGTGATCGGTGGCGGCATGCTCGGCATGACACTCGCCCTTCGCCTCGCGGAGCAAGGCACGCCTGTCACCCTGCTCGAGGCGGAAGCCAGCCCCGGCGGCCTCGCCGCGCCCGACACCATCGGCGGCTTCCAGTGGGATCGCTTCTACCACGTGATGCTGCTGTCCGATCTCAACCTGCGGCGCCTGCTGGCCGACGTCGGACTGGGCGAGTCGGTGAACTGGAAGCAGACCCGCACCGGCTTCTATGGTGACGGCCGCCTGCATTCGTTCTCGAGCAGTCTCGACTTCGCCCGCTTCCCGCTCCTCTCACTGGCCGACAAGGCGCGCCTTGCCGCCACCATCCTGCGTGCCTCTCGAGTTCGCAATCCGCTCCCGCTGGAGCAGGAACCGGTGGAGACCTGGCTCCGCCGCTGGTCGGGCGACCGGGTGGTGGACCGGGTCTGGCTGCCCCTGCTCAAGAGCAAGCTGGGCGACAACTACCGCATCGCCAGCGCCGCCTTCATCTGGGCCATCATCGCACGGATGTACGCCGCACGGCGCAGCGGGCTCAAGAAGGAAATGTTCGGCTACGTGGATGGCGGCTACGCCCGCATCATCTCGGCCTTGCGCGCGCGGCTGCTCGAGCTGGGTGTCCAGCTCCAGAGCAAGGCGAGAGTTGCCGACGTGAGCGGCAACGGCGACAGCGTCAGCATCACGCTGGCGGACGGCCGCGTGGTGCACGCCGCGCAGGCCGTCCTGACGCTGCCCTGCCCCGCCATCCGGCGGGTCTGTCCGTGGCTGACGGCGGACGAACGCGAGCGGCTCGACAGCGTGGTCTATCAGGGCATCATCTGCGCCTCGGTGCTGCTGCGGCGGCCGCTCGCGGGCTACTACGTCACCAACATCGTAGATGCCGGCATTCCCTTTACCGGCGTCATCGAAATGACGGCGCTGGTGGACGCGGCCGCCTTCGACGGCCGGACGCTTGTCTACCTGCCGCGCTACCTGGCGCAGGATGATGCGGCCTGGGGCGAGGACGACGCGGCGCTCGCCGCAACATTCATGAAGGGGCTGCAACGGATGTATCCCGACCTTGCCGACGACGACGTACTCGACGTGCGCATTGCCCGGGCCCGGCAGGTGCTCGCGGTGTCCACGCTCGATTACTCCAGCCGTTGCCTGCCGCAGTTCGCCACCAGCACGCCCAATGTGTTCGTGGCCAACTCGGCGCAGATTGCGCACGGCACGCTCAATGTCAACGAGACCATCGCCGTGGCCGAGTCGGCGGCGCGCATGCTGACGGTGGGCGCCCGGAGGGCGGCCGCATGAGCAAGCTCACGGCAAGTGTCTCGCTCGACACCGACAACCTCTGGTCCTACCTCAAGGTCCATGGGGACGCCGGCTGGGAAGCGTATCCCTCTTACCTTGACCGGCTGGTGCCCCGCGCCCTGGCGGCACTCGGCCAGCTGGACCTCCGCATCACGTTCTTCATCGTCGGGCGCGACGCGGCCCTGGCGCCCGACCGTGCCGTGCTGCGCGACCTGACGCGGGCCGGCCACGAGATCGGCAATCACAGCTACCACCACGAACCCTGGCTGCATCGTTACTCACGAGCGGAGATCGACGCCGAGATCGGCCGCGCCCACGACGCCATCGCCGAAGCGACGGGCGTTGAACCCACCGGGTTCCGGGGACCAGGCTTCAGCTGGTCGCCTGACCTGCTCGAGGTCCTGGCGGCACGCGGCTACCAGTTCGATGCCTCCACGCTGCCCACGTTCATCGGCCCGCTGGCACGCGCCTACTACTTCAGGACGGCGAAACTCACTCCCGAGGAGCGCCAGCAGCGCTCCATGTTGTTCGGGTCGTTCACCGAGGGTTTCCGGCCGGTGCGGCCGTACGAATGGTCGCTGGCCTCGGGGGGACGCCTGCTGGAAATCCCGGTTACCACCATGCCCGGGCTGCGAGTGCCGTTCCACCTGACGTATCTCCTCTACCTCGCGCGAATCTCCGAATCGCTCATGCGCGGCTACCTGCGAACCGCGATCGCAGCATGCCGACTGGCCGGGATCGGGCCAAGCTTCCTGCTGCACCCGCTCGACCTGCTGAGCGGAGACGAGGTCCCCGAGCTCCGGTTCTTCCCCGGCATGGACTTGCCGTCTGAGCGCAAGCGCGCCCTGTTCGCCCGCGTCCTCACCATGTTGCGTGATCACTTCACCCTGGCGCCCATGAGCGCCCACGCCATTGCCATCCGCGAGCGATCTAGTGTCAGGATGCTGCGCCCCCTGGCCGCCAATTGACTGAAAGCATGACGGTTTTGGGCTGAGTGTGCATTCGCTTGCGCGGCCCACGGCGTGGCCCGGTCGTTGCGCTAGCCAGATGCACGTTCACCCATCATCAGCGACGTTTTCCTGAAAGCGCAGAGACAGCATGCCGTTGAGCTTTTCACCGGATGGCAGCGCGCAGTGGCGCGTGCGCAAGATCGCGGTCGTCGGGCCAGGTATCGTGGGCACGCCGATGGCGGCGATGCTGGCGCACGCCCGGATCCGCATCGGCGGCAACGACCCCGCACGGGTGGTGGTGATCCAGCGAGCGTCGGCCACCAGCGGCTGGAAGGTGGCGGCCATCAACGAAGGTCGCTCACCGATTGGCGGCGTCGAGCCTGAGCTTGACCGGCTGGTCTCCGAGTCGGTGGGGGCGGGCCTGCTCTCGGCCAGCCACGATCCCATGGAGGCGGCCGACGCCGACGTGGTGCTGGTCTGTGTCCAGACCGACAAGCGCGGCTCCGATCCCGACTACGGTCCGCTCTTCGACGCCCTGCACTCGGTGGCGTCCGCGCTGGCCCAGCGTCCTGCCGGAAACCTGCCCCTCGTCGTGATCGAGTCCACCTTGGCGCCGTCGTCCATGACCACGGTGGTCCGGAAGCTGTTCCGCGAGCACGACCTCGAAGAAGGCCGCGACGTGCTGCTCGGCAACAGCCCGAACCGGGTAATGCCGGGCCGGCTGGTGGAGCGGGTCTCGACCTCCGACAAGCTGGTAGCCGGGCTTGACCAGCGAACCCCGGCGCTGGTGGCGGAGCTCTACCGTCATATCGTCACGGGCGGCACGGTACACCCGACGTCGAGTCTGACGGCCGAGATCGTGAAGACCCTGGAAAACGCCTATCGCGACGTGCGCATCGCCTTTTCGGCTGAGATTTGCCGCTGGTGCGACAGCAACGGCGTCGACTTCTACGCCCTTCGAAACCAGGTCAACAGCCGGCTGCAGCAGTGCGACGGCGCCTCGGCCGACCCGAATGCCGTGCCGTCCGGTGCGCTGCTCGTGCCGACCGTGGGGGTCGGCGGCCACTGCCTGCCCAAGGATGGGGTCCTGCTCTGGTGGCGCCGCCGCCAGCACGGCCATGACCCGCGCCGGAGCCTGATTCTTCAGTCGCGGCGGATCAACGACGCCTCCCCGGCAACCGTGCTGGAGCAGCTCGAGCGCAATTTCGGTCCCCTGCGCGGGCGCCGGGTGGCGTTGCTGGGCGCCGCCTACCGCTTCAACTCCGAGGACACCCGGAACTCGCCGACCCTGGTGCTGGGCCAGCTGCTGCAGGGTCAGGGGACGCTGGTCCGCATCCACGACCCTTACGTCTACGCCACCGACCAGAACCTGGTCCGGAGCGGCTTGGGCGGCTGTTTCACCCGCGAGCTGCGCGACGCGGTGGCCGACGCCGAAATCCTGGTGTTCTGCACCGCCCATCAGGACTACATCACCGGGATCGATGCGCTCCTGGGTGACGCCCGCGAGGCGGTCGGCGTCTACGACGGATGCAACCTGTTCCATGCCGACCGGTTCACCGAGCGCCGCCTGGCCTACGCCGGCATCGGCCGCGGGCGTATCCTGCCGACGCCGGAGATGGTCGACTTCGTGACTGATGGGTTCCGGGCGGTGGAGCGGGGGCTCGCCCACGAGCTCCGGACCACGATCAAGTTCCTGAACCGGCAATACGGCACCAGCAGCTTCGACTCGTCCAGCCTGGAGGAAGTCCGGCGGCTGGCGGCCACCTGCGTCACCGGCTGCGTAATCGCCGAGACGGGGCCCGTCTTCGTGCCGGCCCCGCTCGACGGATTCCTCCCCTCCCTGGTGCGGATTGCCTCGCGCCCGCTCGACCTCGGCGAACGTGCGTCACGTGCCCCCTCTCGGCGCGTTGGACGGACAGCGGAGGGACAGCGGGAGAACGCGGCGGGCTGACGAAGGGCGTGAGACGTACGGCGTGGGGCGCAGGGCGTGGGTACGCCCTGCGCCCTTTCGTTTTCCA
>DASSOW010000152.1:0-2759 GCA_035700175.1 Gemmatimonadales bacterium
ACTTGACCTCACCACGCTCCATGAGGATGGCCTTGGTGCAGAGCTCCGCGATCCGGTCGAGCTGGTGCGAGACCACCACCACCGGAATGCCGCTCTGCGCCAGTTCCTTCATGCGGCCGAAGGCGCGGCGCTGGAACTCGAAGTCGCCCACCGCCAGCACCTCGTCAATGATCAGCACGTCGGGTGAGAGGTGCGCGGCGATGGCGAAGCCCAGGCGCGCGTTCATGCCGCTGGAGTAGCGCTTGACCGGCGTGTCGATGAACGGACCGATGCCGGCGAAATCCAGGATGTCGTCGAACCGCTCGCGGATCAGCGCCTTGGGCATGCCCATGATGGCGCCCTGGAGGAACACATTCTCGCGGCCGGTCAGATCCGGGTGGAAGCCGGCGGCGACTTCGATCAGGGCCCCCACCCGCCCGCGCACTTCGATACACCCGAGCGTGGGGGGGAGGATGCGGGTCAAGGTCTTGAGGATGGTGGACTTGCCGGCGCCGTTGCGGCCGATGATGCCGAGCACATCACCGGGGCGCACCTCGAAACTCACATCGCGGACCGCCCAGAACTGGTCCGCGCCCAGCGCATCGCGCTGGACGCCACGGCCGGTCAGCCGTCGTGCCACGGCGGGGATCAGGTCGCGGAGACTGTCGTGCCGCTCGCCCCGCTGGAACTTCTTCCAGACGTGCTCGAACTCGATACCCGGCTGCATGTCAGACATTCTCGGCGAAAGCCGGCTGGGCCCGATGGAAGAGCAGGGAGGCCAGGATGAGTCCCAGCACCGCCCAGGCTGCGCTGTAGAACAGGGCGGTCGGATACCAGGCCGCCACCTCCACGCCCTTCTTTCCCAGCTCGCTCAGGGGCGCCGCCAGGTTGTGCCCCCGGACCACCGAGAGCCGCAGCCCCTCGAGGATCGGCGTCAGCGGGTTGAGCCACATGAGCCAGGCCCCCTTCGGCCCCATCATGGCCGGCTCGTAGAAGACCGGCGTGAACAGGATGCCGAAGGTGAGCACCACCTGCACGATGTATTTCACGTCCCGGAAGAAGAGGTTGGCGCAGCTCAGGAAGACGACGATGGCGGCGGTCAGGAGCCAGAGGATCGCCAGCAGCAGCGGGACCCAGAGGATGGAGGCGTGGAGGGTGACCCCGAGGAACGGCAGCAGGATCACCAGGGCGATGAAGCCGATCGTGCTGTCGAAGGTCTGGGCCAGCAGTGCGGCCAGCGGCAGCACCTCGCGCGGGAAATACACCTTGGCGATCAGGTTCTGGTTGCCGGTGAGCACGGAGGTGCCGAAGGTCACGGCACCGGCGAAGAAGGCCCAGCCGATGCCCTTGAGCGCGATGGCCGCAATGTCCGCGCGCCCCACGCCCGAGCCGGAGGCCTGCCCCATGGCGGTGCGGATCAGCACGCCCGAGAGCACGATCAGGATCGGCATGAACACCGCCCAGCCGAACCCCATCACCGCCTGCTTGTACCGGATGCGGATATCCCGCCGGGCGAACTCGAACATGAGTTCGCGGTACTTCCGGATGTCGTGGGCAATCTCGCGGAAGTCGGTCAGGACTCCACGCCGGGGAGTGTTCAGGACAGCCGTCGCTTCGGTCACGGATCCACGCTTTCGGGTCAGGTCAGAATTCGGGGCGTCGAGGTGCAAGTTTCGTGCACCGGAAGCGACAGATGATGCGCCGGCACGTCAGGGAACGGCCGCATCCCGACGCACTTGCCGACAAAGTTCAACAGGGCTGGTGCGCTGGCGCAACGGGCAGGGTCAGCGATGGTCCGTGGAGGGCGTCCGGAACCGGCCGGCGAGGAATCCTCCGAACTCCCTGAGCCGCAGTTCCTCCGCGAATGCCTCCCCGGGCGCGGTCCACCGCCGGTGGACCCGGACGAGCGCTCGGGCCCCGGCCTCGAGGGCCACCCGGATGCGATACCGGGGAATCCCGGCGATCTGCGGCACCGGTTCCGGCCGTGCGCGATGCAGCATCCCGAGCGAATGGCCGTTGCCCCAGGCCCAGCGCCGGAAGTAGCGCTTCGTGAGGCGCTCCGGCGGGATGTAGTGGTGGATGACGAGATCGGGCCGGTACTCGCCCCGGGCCCCGAGCGCGGTGAGCCGGTCGAACATGTCGAGGTCCTCGCCGCTCGCGAAATTGGCACCGGACCGCCCCAGCGCCGGGTTGTAGGGACCGGCCCGCTCCAGCCACTCCCGCCGTACCACCGCATTCCCGCCCAGCAGGAGGTCGGCGCCGCCCTGGGTGAATGGCTTGACCGCCGGCCCCAGGTTGACCTCTCCCACGACGCCACGGAAGGAGGACGGCAGCCACGCGGGCGGATCCTGGGACCAGTTGCCGTGATAGGGGCCGCCGATGAAGGCCAGTTCAGGGCGGCCGCGGAAGCTCCGCTCCGCGACTTCGAGCCAGTCCTCGGCGATCTCCTCGTCGTCGTCGATCATCCCGATCAGGTCGGCGCTTGAGGCCGCGATGCCGGCGTTCCGGGCATGCGAGAGCCCCTGCTTCAGTTCCGTCACGCAACGCACCGGCAATGGGGCCTGGCGCGCAAAATCCTCGACCACCTGCGGCGTCTCGTCGCCGGAGTTGTTGTTGACGACGATGATTCCGGGCGTGAGGCCCTCGGGCACCCGGGCTCGTGCGATGCTCTCGAGCGCCCGGGCAAGCAGCGCCGGCCGCCGATACGTGGGGATGAGGATGTCGAGGTGCATCATGAGGAGAGTCCGGGACCGGCTGACAGGCGATCCCGGGCACGCGCA